>NZ_JAOQKH010000014.1:0-48294 GCF_025567485.1 Porcipelethomonas ammoniilytica
ATACTTGGTGTTTTCCATGTGTTTCTCTCCTTTTTTTATTATTATACCATCTTTCGCTTTTTGCTGTCCACTTTTTTAGTATAGCACCAGGACGTTATCGTTTTCAAAACATACACCACTGGTTTTCCCAATCGAAAACGAATTACCAATTCCGGCGAAAAGAACAAATATTTATCCACTAAAAGTCATCCTGCAATTATTTCAAGAGAGGATTTCGATGCAGTTCAGGATGAAAAATTGAGAAGAAGCAATGTTATTCGTGATGGAAATGGTGTTAGGAGAAAAAATACAAAATATAGCTCAAAAAAAGAAAACCAATAAATATTATTTACTCTGATATAATGAAACAAAAAGGAGTGTGGTCACTATCAAAACACTCATACTCAATGGATCTCCACGAAAAAACGGCGATACAACTTTTCTGATTCAAGAATTAAAGAAACAGCTGCATGGAGACATTAAAATTGTTAACGCCTATACTGCAAATATTTCTCCCTGTATCGACTGCCGGAAATGTCAAGAACAATTCGGATGTATCATAAAAAATGAGATGCAGGAAGTGTATCAGTATTTTGAAACATGTGACAATGTTGTAATCGCATCGCCTATCTACTTCTCGGAACTGACGGGAAAGCTGTTGGACATTGGCAGTCGGCTGCAGCTATATTTTTCTGCCAAACAGTTTTTGCATGAATCACCAGAGTTAAAACAAAAAAAGGGAGTAGTTTTACTTGCAGGCGGCGGTTCCGGAAATCCGCAAAAAGCCTATGAAACGGCAGTATGTCTCATGCATTATATGAATGTACAGCAGATCTCCCCTTTGGTTTGCAGCCATAATACAGATCACGTTCCTGCCGAGAAAGATGAAAGAGTTCTGTCTGAAATCAAGAAAACCGCTGAATTCTTGAATCCATCCAGAGAAGAGATTTTATTTTCTGCTGCTTCTGTCACCATGAAAAGTACACCAAGTGAAAAAATTGATCTGTTTCGTTCCCTCTTCCGTGGAAGAGAAGATGTTTATGCATTGCGATGGCATAATCAAAAGACTGGAAAAAGTGGTTATTCCCCTGTATGCCGAAATAAGTGGATACCTGGTATTTGTCATCTGCCTCAGGTAAAGTGCGCTGACTGCAATTATCGCAGTTATGAGCCAGTTACGGACAAGACAATTTATCTTCATCTTGCAGGAAAGGATTTGCTGTGTCGGGATGTTGTTGGAATTTACCCTATGCTCCCAGATGAAACGACCTATTTTCTTGCGATTGATTTTGACGAAGAAAACTGGATGGAGGATGTTTCAGCAGTCAGACAAGTTTGTCAGGAACATCATATTCCAGCATCTGTGGAACGCTCCCGTTCCGGAAACGGTGCTCATTTGTGGATATTTTTTGATACACCAATTTCAGCAAAAACAGCACGGCAACTTGGCTCTTGTCTGCTGACTTTGGCTATGCAGCAGCGTCATGAAATTCATTTTGATTCCTATGACAGAATGTTTCCAAATCAGGATACAATGCCTTCCGGCGGCTTTGGCAATCTGATCGCACTTCCACTACAAAAACAGGCACTTGTTCAATGAAACAGTGTTTTTGTCAATGAAAAATTAATTCCCTATGCTGACCAGTGGGCTTATCTTTCCACTATTCCGAAAATGCAAATTTCAGAAACGGAACAATTTATTCAAACACACAGGAAAGATACAGATTTGGGCGAATTGTTTCGGGAAGAAACATCTGACAAACCATGGATGCTGCCCATCTCAGAAAGCAACCAACTATGTGCGTATTCAGAAGAAATTCACGTAGTTATCTCAAATCTGCTTTACATTACCAAAGTCGGTATTACGCAAAATGGTCTCAATCGACTCAAAAGGCTGGCTGCTTTCAAAAATCCCGATTTCTATAAAGCACAGGCAATGCATATGTCCACTTATGGAAAACCTCGTGTGATTTCTCTTGCCAGCGAAGATGAAAACTATATCATGCTGCCAAGAGGCTGCAAAGAAGCGTTGATGCAACTGATGATGGAAAATGATTCAAAGGTTCATTTTACTGATGAAACTGTTTCCGGCAGAACAATCAACGTTTCATTTTGCGGAACGCTGCGTCCAGAGCAACAAGATGCAGTACAGGCTCTGGCAATGTATAATACTGGCGTTCTTGCAGCAACCACGGCATTTGGAAAAACAGTAACCGCCGCCGGAATTATTGCAAATCGCAAAGTCAATACCTTGATTTTGGTACATACCCAGACACTCTTGGAGCAGTGGAAAAAATCTTTGACCGAATTTCTGGATATTCACGAAGTATTACCGGAAGAACCGGTCAAACGTGGACGAAAAAGAAAACGTTCACTCATTGGACAGCTTGGAAGCAGTAAAAATACACTGAATCAGATCATTGATATTGCAGTAATGCAATCACTATATCATGATGGCGAGGTCAAGCCCATAGTCAATCAATACGGAATGGTTCTGGTAGATGAGTGTCATCATATTTCAGCATTCAGCTTTGAAGCAATCCTACGGGAAACACATGCAAAATATGTATACGGATTGACAGCAACACCGAAACGATCAGACGGACATCAACCCATTATTTTTATGCAGTGCGATCCAATCCGCTATCAGGCAGATGCAAAAGAATACGCACAAAAACATAATTTTTCTCACATTCTTATACCCAGATTTACAAAATATCGAGCTGTCACAGATGAAAAAATGACAATTACACAGCATTACCAGGCAATTTGTGAAATCAATACTCGAAATCAGATGATTTCTGAGGACGTAAAAAAGGCTGTTTCGGACGGCAGAACACCCATTGTCATTTCAGAACGCACCTTCCATATTACCAAGCTATATGAACTTTTGCAAAATTCTGCTGACCATGTTATCATTCTGAATGGAAAAGGAACTGCAAAAGAAAAACGTGAACGGCTTGCAATAATACAAACTCTCCCGGAAAATGAAAGCGTCATTCTCCTTGCAACAGGCAAATATATCGGTGAAGGCTTTGATTTTCCACGATTAGACACACTATTTCTGACAATGCCGATTTCATGGTCTGGTACGCTGGCACAATATGCTGGACGACTGCACAGGGAACATGATGGAAAAACCAGTGCTGTCATTTACGACTATGCAGATCTGCACGTTCCCATGTTAGAAAATATGTATAAGAAACGATTAAGAGGATATGCACAACTCGGTTATACACTTGCTGATCAGCAACAGAAAGAAATCGATTTTCAGAGTATTTATTCCAATGAAAAATATATAAAAGATTTGCTTTTGGATATAGCATCAGCGAAACGCTCACTCGTCATTTGCGGTGGATACTATTCTACTGGATATGTGAATCAGATTTCGAAAATCGCTGAAACGCTTTATGCAAACAACGTGTCAATAAAGGTAATCATCAAAAAATCAAGCACCTCCTATCATGAAAAATTGGTGCAGTTATTTTCATTTCATGGATTTCAGTGTACATTAAAAAATCATATCAATCACAGTTTTGCTATCATTGATGAGAAAACTGTGTGATATGGCTATTCTGAGTTATTTGCTGCTTCGGACGACATTTGCGTACTACGTATGATGGATGAGGAATTGGCTGGGGAGTTGGCTTTGAATTGATTGCACTGTCCATGCAAGTCGTTTTTCCAATCAGAAAACGATAGCATCAAAAAGAAAACGTTAACTCCTAAAATAAAACGATAACTTGCTATCGTTTTATTTTCCCCCGAAAATGACAAACAGCCACCGTGATTTTCTTCTCACTGTGGCTGTTATCGTTTGATAATTGCCGGAAATGTGCTTATTTCTCGGCTTTTTTACAATAAAAATGCACCCAACGATTGTATCATTCGTTAGGTGCAGATATGGTTGCGGCGGCTGGATTTGAACCAACGACCTTCGGGTTATGAGCCCGACGAGCTACCTAGCTGCTCCACACCGCGATATATAAGTTTCAAGTACTTAATTATTATACCATATTAAAAAAGCTTTGTCAAGCTTTTTTTTCAAAAATCCGTACTTTTTTTAGTACGGATTTTTATAAAACAAATTTTGCCTTTATTTTTTTGTAATATAGAGCGGCTTTTCTTCACCATTTATTGATTTAGCAGTAATTTTAATGCCTGTTACATCAGGATTTGAAGGCACTTCAAACATAGGTTGCATCAAGACGTCTTCAATAATAGATCTAAGCCCTCTCGCACCAGTTTTCTGAGCAATGGCTTTTTTAGCTATCTCCATTAATGCATCGTCTTCAACAATTAAATCTATATTATCATAATCAAACAATTTTTTATACTGCTTAAGCAATGCATTTTTTGGTTCCGTTAAAATTTTAATCAGAGCTTGTTCATCAAGTTCGTCAAGTACAGTAATTATAGGCAGTCTTCCTACAAGTTCCGGCACAATACCAAATTTAACCAAGTCCTGAGAAATAACTTTATGAAAAATATTTTTTTTCATTTTCTCTTTAGAATTTATTTCAGCGCCAAAGCCCATTGCAGACGAATTTATCCTTTTCAGAATTGATTTTTCCAGACCGTCAAAAGCGCCTCCGCATATAAATAAAATATTTTTAGTATTTATCTGAATAAATTCCTGATTCGGATGCTTGCGACCACCCTGAGGAGGAACATTTGAAACAGTACCTTCAATAATTTTTAAAAGCGCCTGCTGAACACCCTCGCCGCTTACATCCCTGGTAAGAGATGTATTTTCTGATTTTCTGGCAATCTTATCAATTTCATCAATATAAATGATACCTCTTTCAGCCGCTTCAATGTTAAAATCAGCAGCCTGAATAAGTCTTAACAAAACATTCTCAACATCGTCGCCGACATACCCTGCTTCTGTAATAGTAGTAGCATCGGCAATAGCAAACGGTACGTCAAGAATCTTTGCAAGAGTAGACGCCAAAAATGTTTTTCCAACGCCGGTAGGACCAAGAAGCAGTACATTACTTTTCTGAATATCCACATCATCGTCATCATTATTCTGACTGATAATTCGTTTATAGTGATTATATACAGAAACTGCCAGCGTAATTTTAGCTTTATCCTGACCCACAACATATTCGTCCAGAACAGACTTAATTTCAGCCGGAGTCAGGAGATTTATTGTCGTTTCATCTCCTGATTTATTCTTATTTTCATTCTTTCTGCTAGTTTTAGTTTTAGCAAGCGGACCCATTAACAGTTCATAGCAATAAATTACACATTCATCGCAGATATTTGATGCTCCGGCAGTAAAAATACTCTGAACCTTATCTTCGCTTTTTCCGCAGAAATTACAGAATTTTATTGGTTTTTCCGGCATAACTTCCTCCCCGATTATCTATGCTTGATTACCTTATCAATCAGACCGTATTCCTGTGCTTCAGCAGCAGTCATAAAATTATCACGATCAGTATCACGGCAAATTTCTTCATAGGACTTTCCAGTATTTTCACTAAGAATTCTGTTTAGATTTTCCTTAGTTTTCAATAAATTATCGGTTCTTATTTTGATATCGGTTGCCTGACCCTGAAGACCTCCTGATATAAGAGGCTGATGAATCATAATTTCACTGTTCGGCAGTGCAAGTCTTTTTCCCTTAGTGCCGGCAGACAGCAGAAATGCGCCCATAGATGCAGCCAAACCAATGCAGATAGTTGATACGTCGCATTTTATATACTGCATCGTATCGTAAATTGCCATACCTGCAGTAACCGAACCGCCGGGACTGTTAATGTACAAAGAAATATCCTTTTCCGGATCCTGTCCTTCCAGATGGAGCAATTGTGCAACTACAATGCTTGCCGTAGTATCGTTCACTTCTTCAGAAAGCATTATAATTCTGTCATTAAGCAGTCTGGAAAAAATATCATAAGAACGTTCTCCGCGGCTTGTTTGTTCCACAACATAAGGTACTAAACTCATATTTTCTCTCCTTTTCTTAAGGCTTATGCCTTCTATATCTCTATTATCTGTATTACAAAGTCGGCTGCCCGATAAGGGCAGCACGATTATAAACGAACTTATTCAGCAGCTTCGTCTTCTGACTTTTCTTTTTCAGTACTGATCGTATTATCAACTACAGCATTTTCTTTTACAAATTCAATAGCCTTTGTAACTCTCAAATCTGTTATAAAATCATCCATAGGAATTCTGAGCTTAACGTCCTCAAGAGACAAGTTATTAGCGTCTGCCACTTCCTGAAGCTGACTGTCAATTTCTTCTTCTGCCGGCTGAATGTTTTCCATATCGGCAATTTTTTCAAGCGCAAGTCTCAACTTAACTTCATTTTCGGCTCTTTCCTGGAATGTTTCTCTGAATGAATCCATATCCATACCTGTATACTGAAGATAAATATCAACACTCATTCCCTGCTGCTTGAGTCCATGTTCAAAATTTCTGATTAAGGAATCTACTCTATGATCAAACATGCATTTAGGAATAACTCCATCAGCAGTATCTATAAGAGTCTGCATAATGTAATTTTCAAATTCAGATTCTGCTCTTGTTTCAGCCTGTTTTTCAAGCTTTTCTCTTAAGTCGTCTTTCCACTCATCAACTGTATCAAATTCAGTAGTATCCTTAATAAGCTCGTCGTCAAATTCAGGATATTCAGATGCATTGATTGCATGGATCTTAACCTTGAATACAGCCGGCTTTCCTGCATATTCTTCCATCTGATAATTTTCAGGGAATGTTACGTTTATCTCAAATTCATCACCGATTGAATGACCTACGATCTGTTCTTCAAATCCCGGAATAAATTGACCGCTTCCCAATTTAAGAGGAAATTCGTCAGCCTTACCGCCTTCAAACGGAGTACCGTCCATAAAACCTTCAAAATCTATAATAACCTCGTCCTGAAGCATCGCCGGTCTGTCATCGACAGAAACAATTCTTGCATTTCTCTGCTTGATCTGTTCGATTTGAGCGTCAATATCCGCATCAGTTATATCCTTGACATTTTTTGGTGCCTTTATACCCTTATAATCAGCAACGGTAATTTCAGGCTTTGTAATGCAAATTGCTTTAAATTCCACACCGTTTTCCTTGTCGGCAGAAACAACTTCAATTCTCGGAGTATCAACAAGAACAAGTTCTGATTCTTTAATTGCGTCAGGCATTTCTGAGTTGATAAGACCGTTGATAGCTTCCTCATAGAATACGCCTTCACCGTAATACTTTTCAACAAGCTTCTTGCTTGCCTTACCCTTTCTGAAGCCGGGAACAGTTATACTCTTCTTTTGTCTCTGATAAGCTTTTTCAACAGCTGCTGAAAAGGCTTCAGCGTCTACTGCGAATACCAATTCATGTGTATTTACGTCAACCTTAGTTGATGATTTTAAACTCATTTTTAAATCCTCCAATTTATTTATAGGTGCATACCTTTTTCATTATATCATATTCAACTTTTTTTTTCTACATAAAAATTCGACTTCTACATTTTTTACAAATTATAATATTTTCACAGGCTCAAATTGTAAAAAATCACTAGAAATTAAATTAAATTTTATACCGTCCCGTTCGCCGTTAATTGCATACTTTATTGACGGTCCGTGAAGATGTCCATACCAGCAATATTTTACTCCGTATTTATACAGCACATCAAGTATATCGGGATTACAGTTATTTCCGTAAACCGGTGGATAATGAAGAAACACAAGCGGTTCAAGCTCTTCTTTCAAAGCTGACTGAATAGAAGCCGTAAGCCTGCCTGCCTCTCTAGCCAATACTTTTGCATCCTGTGGTTCTCCCGGCATATTAACCCATCCTCTAGTACCGCAAATTCCATAATTTTCATAAACAAAGTGATTATTATGAAGAATACTCAGAGAGGAAAATCCCCATGAGGAAAAAGTATCTTCCATTTTTTTGCGTGAACACCACCAGTAATCATGATTTCCTTTTAAAAGGATTTTCTTTCCTGGCATTTTTTCGATCCAGCAAAAATCCTCATAGGCGTCACGGATATTCATAGCCCATGAACTATCGCCAGCGAGCACAACGGTATCTTCAGAAGTAATATGCTCATTCCAGTTTTTTTCAAGAAGCTCCATGTAATTTTCCCAGCCTCCGAATATATCCATTTTCTTATTGGATACGCTCAGAGCAAGGTGAAGATCGCCGATTACAAATAACGCCATTACGCCAGACCGAAATCCTTAAGAACGTAGTTGTTCATATCAGACTTTTCAATAGAACCCGTAAATCTTCTTTCCTTATTTTTTAAATCAGCAAGAGCAGACGGAACAGTAATATCAGAAAGCTCTGCAAGCCTTGCGACCATATCATACTCGTCAAGATCTGACTTTTTGCCTTCAATTGCTTCAAGAACGCTTGCACTGAACTTATATGGACTAGCTGTTGAGGCAATTAGAGTTTTTGTTTCATCTCCCGTAGCCTTTTTATAGTCCTCATAAACCTTTACAGCAACTGCTGTATGAGTATCGCATGTATATGAATACTTTTTGTAGATCTCGCTGATAGTGGCCTTTGTCTGTTCGTCATCACAGTAACCGCCGAAGAATTCTTCTTTAAGTACTTTCTTAACATCGTCAGTCACTTCATATCTTCCTGTTTCTGCCAGACTGCCAAACCATTCTCTGATCTGAGCGTCATTCTGATCTGTAATCATATAAAGCAGTCTTTCAAGATTGCTTGAAATAAGAATATCCATTGACGGCGAGCATGTTGCATAGAAATCTCTGTTTCTGTCATAAACACCTGTTTCAATAAAGTCTGTAAGAACCTTGTTAACGTTTGAAGCACAAATAAGCTTGTTTATTGGAAGTCCCATCTTCTTAGCATAGTAAGCCGCCAGAATATTTCCGAAGTTACCTGTAGGAACAACAACGTTAATTTTATCACCCAGTGCAATTTCTCCGCTTTCAGCAAGGGACGCATAAGAAGAAATATAGTAAACGATCTGCGGAACAAGACGTCCCCAGTTAATGGAATTTGCGCTTGAGAACATAAGTCCTGCGGCATTCATCTTTTCCTTGATTTCCTTGTCTGTGAAGATCGCCTTTACACCGTTCTGACAATCGTCAAAATTACCCTTTACTGCGCATACGCCTACGTTTGAACCTGACTGTGTTGTCATTTGTCTTTTCTGCATAGGACTTACGCCGTCCTCAGGGTAGAAAACGAGAATCTGAGTTCCTTCAACGTCCTTAAAGCCTTCAAGAGCCGCCTTACCGGTATCACCTGAAGTTGCAACAAGAATAATAATTTTCTTGTCCAGATTAATTTTCTTTGCTGAAGTTGTAAGGAAATAAGGCAGAATCTGAAGAGCCATATCTTTAAACGCACATGTAGGACCATGCCACAGTTCAAGCATATATGTTCCGTCAAAAAGTTCTGCTATTTCAGCAATATTTTCAGTTTCAAAATTCTTTGTACTGTAAGCGTTATCCGTACAGTACTGAATTTCTGCATCTGTAAAATCTGTAAGGTACTTCTTAAAAATATAAGCTGCTCCGCATGAATAATTAAGACCTGACAGATACTTGATCTCGTCCATAGTCAGTTCAGGAATAGATTCCGGAACAAAAAGTCCGCCGTCCTCTGAAATGCCCTGTGTGATAGCAACTGCACTTTCAACTTTAATATCACTGTTTCGTGTACTCTTATAATACATAAATACCACCCTTTTTAGTATCAAACGCCGGAACCGTCATAGGCGTTTTTCATATATTCAAGACTGACCCCTTCGTCCTCAGCTGTAACAAAAACCACATCAAACCTAGGCTGAAGTTCGCAGTCTGTTTCCCTTAAATATTTTTCTGCGGATTTTATTATCCGTCTTTGTTTTTTTATGCCAACGCTTCTGCTAATTTCAACTGCTTCCAATTTCCTGAATTTTATTTCAATAAAGCATATGTATTCCCCATCAATGGCAATTATATCAGTTTCTCCGCCTTTAACGGTATAATTTCGAGCAAGAATTTTCATTCCCTCATTTTCAATATATCTGCATATCTGAAGCTCGACATCACGTCCATAGTTATTTTTTTGCATAAATCTTTTTCAAAAACGAAGGCCTGTGTATAGGACAAGGACCAAGCTCAAGTATTTTTTCTCTGTGAAGTTTTGTACCGTATCCCTTATGCTTTTCAAATCCGTATTCCGGATACTTTTTCGCCATTTCAAGCATATACCTGTCCCTTGTAACCTTAGCAAGTATTGAAGCCGCCGCTATGGACGCCGAATTACCATCGCCTTTTACCACAGCTCTTGCCTCACATGGTACATCGGGAGTTTTATTACCGTCTGCCAATACAAGCGCCGGTTTTGTTTCCAGACCTAAAACCGCCCTCTTCATTGCGAGCATTGCGGCATTCAGAATATTTATTTCCTCTATTTCTGCAATAGTCGCTCTTGCAATACAGTAATCTTCTGCCTTTTCAATAATCTCATCATAAAGCTTTTCACGCTTTTTTTCAGATAGCTTTTTACTATCATTGAGTCCTTCGATATAATTGTCAGGATTTAAAATTACCGCCGCCGCATAAACATCACCGGCAAGAGGACCTCTGCCTGCTTCATCAACTCCGCAGAAAACTCCGATGCTGTTTCTGACCGCCTCATCATATTCCCACAAAGCGTCCATTTTATTGCACCTCCGCCGGAAGTTCGAGAGTAAGTCTGCCTAGCTTGCCGCTTCTGAATTCGTCCAAAACAGTAATTGCTGCTCTTTCAGTATTAACTTCTCCGCCGGAAACCAGCATACCCCTTTTTCTTCCCACATTTTCCAGCAGTTCAAAGCCTGTACCCTGAGTATCAATTTTATATCGCTCTTCAAGAGCCTGCGGATATAGTGACGAAAGATTTTCAAGAAGAAGAGAAGCAAGGGCTTCAATATCAAGAATATCGTCCTTTACAGCGCCTGTAAAAGCAAGTTTTCTTGCTACTTCCTGATCTTCAAATTTAGGCCATAAAACGCCGGGCATATCAAGCATTTCAACATTATCCCCAAGCTTTACCCATTGTTTCGTACGGGTAACTCCGGGACGGTCCTCAACCTTAGCCTTTTTTGCCTTCGCCATTCTGTTTATAAAAGAGGATTTTCCCACATTAGGTATGCCTACAATCATAAGTCTCAGAGGAGCGCCTTCAATACCCTTTGCACGGCGTTTATCCATCAGTTCTTTTAAAAGCTGATTCCTGACTGCCGGAAGAAAACCCTTTATTCCGTCTCCGTTTTTACAATTACACTTTATAACCGTAAAACCTTTTGATTTATAATGATTTATCCATTTTGCCGTAGCGTTGTCGTCCGCCATATCAGCTTTATTTAAAATAAACATTCTCGGCTTGTCCTTAACAAGTCTGTCCATCTCCGGATTCCTGCTTGATTCAGGTACTCTGGCGTCAAGAATTTCCACAATGCCGTCAACAAGAGAAAGATTTGACTGGATCATTCGTCTTGTTTTTGTCATATGTCCGGGAAACCACTGAATATTCCCCATTTCTGCCATAAATCAGTTCCCCTTTCCCTTTATTTTACAGTACCAAAGTCTGAAAACGGATACATTCGCAAAATAACTTTTCCGATAATATCTTCCTCAGATACAAGTCCCACATCTGAATGGCGGCTGTCTTTGGAAATATTTCTGTTATCTCCCATAACAAACACATATCCATCCGGAACAGTAAGCGGATATTCAAAGGCAAATTCATCTCTTGTTGTAGGTTCGCTTATATAATTTTCTTCCAGGACTTTTCCGTTAACATAAACGATACCCTTTTCAAAATCAATATCTATGGTATCTCCGCCTTTGGCAATTATCCTTTTTACTATTTTACAGCCCAGTCCGTCCTTTTCAATAACACGATCATCTTCGCCGATAAGATTGGCTTTTTTATCATCTATAACAACAATGTCTCCCGTATCAGCACTATAACCTGCACTCATTACTAGAAGAGTATCACCGTTCTTCAGAGTAGGTTCCATTGAGCCTCCGGAAACCGACGCTATTCCCATAATATAAGTGAACAAAAGAATAATTATAAACGAAACTGTAATGACCCATTCTGCCACATCGAGTATATCATACAGAACAGATGATCCGGATTTTTTACGTTTTTTCACTGCCGGAGTTATTTCTTCAGTTTCAGAAAAATCCGGTTGGGAAATATTTATCGCAGCTTCTTCAGCTCGCAGCTTTTCAGCTTTTTGCTTTTCAAGCTTTTGCCGACGGATTTTTTCAATTTTTTCCGCAGTTATACGGCTTGATTCAATGATTTTATCATCATCTGGAATAACTGCAGTTATTGCCGGTGCTGATACTTTCTGCTCCGGCATACATTCAAGGTTATCCGAAGAGGACTTTACATCGTTTTTTTCAGCATCTTCCTGTCTGTTTACAGTCCGTACAAAAGCCCGAGCTTTAGGCTTATAAGCACCGCTCCTAGCCTCCGCAAGTATACTGTCAATAAGCGCCTCACGTTTCTCCTTCGTCATTTTATTATTTTCCAAATCTTGTACTCCTTAATTGCCGTCAGTCAAGTACAGAAAAATTTTCAAAAGGATAGAACCGCAGTAAAGCCTTTCCAAGAACATCTTCTTCCTTGACAAATCCAACATGAGCGTCACGACTGTCAGTAGAATTGTTTCTATTGTCACCCATAACAAAAATATAACCTTCCGGAACTGTTAAAGGATATGTAAACGCTCCCGGATCAAGTCTTGTAGGTTCGCTTATATAATTTTCCCTGAGCACTTCTCCGTCAACGCTAACCTCTCCGCTTTCAAAATTAATATCAATGGTCTGTCCGCCCACGGCTATAACTCTTTTAATAAGACGCTTGTCTAAACTCCCGCCTTCAACAATATTTGTCGTTCCCGCTTCATAAACATAGGAATGTTCATTTTCTATAATAACAATATCTCCGGCTTTAGGAGTATACAGAAAAGTACTCATAATAAGCTTATCCTTATCATTAAGAGTAGGAACCATTGATCTTCCGTCAACTGTTACAGGTCTTGCAACAAAGGTAAATAATAAAAGCACTACAAAAACAGAAGTAATAACCGACTCACAGATCTCCATAAAATCACTGAATGTACTTCCTTTTTTTTCCTCTGCGTTTCCCTCTGTATTTTCAATAATCTGCTGCTCTTCCATTATCTTGTCCTCGATTTCATAAATTAATGGTAATAAAATTTATTAAATGCACTCGCACTCAATATTGCCTAATAGCAAAAAAGGGACTTTAACGTCCCTCAAGAAGGCACAATGCCTTCCGGCAGGATTATCTGCCGGAGACCGCCTTATCTTACTTAATAAGTTCTTTGACCTTAGCCGCCTTGCCAACTCTGTCACGAAGATAATAAAGCTTAGCTCTGCGAACCTTACCGTGTCTTACAACTTCAACCTTGTCAACAACAGGTGAATGCAGCGGAAATACTCTTTCGATTCCGCAACCGTGAGCAACACGTCTTACAGTAAATGTTTCGCTTATACCGCCGTGCTTCTTTGCGATAACAGTACCCTCAAAAACCTGAATACGGCTTTTATCGCCTTCCTTGATCTTTACATGTACCCTAACAGTATCGCCGATTTCAAACTTAGGCGCTTCAGTTTTCATGCTTGAATTACTGATCATTTCAAGTGCGTTCATTGTTTTTTCCTCCTGATTTCCGGCATTCTTACCGCACTCTATGAGACTGTACCAATCTCTGCGGCAGCGGACTGCCCTGTTTAATGTCATTTAATGGCATAAACTCTCGCACAGCATATTGCCTGCGGATTTAAATGCTTTAATATCATACCATAAAATAAAAAAAATTGCAATACCTTTTACAAAAAATCTTCATTTTTTTCAGAAATTACCGCTATTCTCTCAACTGATTCAATTTCCACGTCCGTACAGCAAAACGGTACAAACAAATCGGTAACCAGAGACGGATTAATATTTTTTTCCGTTCCTGCCGGAAGTCTCAGGACAAGTACGAATCTACCGTCCTGAAATTCTTCGGATATAATTTTTATATCCGGTTTTAAATCTATTAGCTTTTCACCTTTTCGCTTGGTTTTCTTGACAGTATTTATCTGCTCCTGTTCCATAAAGCGTCTGAATTCAGACTGCAACTCACTTCCGATACCCTTGAATGTAATTTTGAAATCGGCATATTTTATAGCGGTATGCTTTGTTTCAGGAGTATAAATTTTTACAATTTTTATGCCTTCGGGCATAACCTTGTTAAGCTTTTCCTTTACTTCTTCAAAAGGTACTTCCTCCGTAAGATTAAAATCCATTATTTCAATAGAGCTTTCATACCCTAAGGAAAGAGGAAGTGCAAACATTATATAAATATGAGGATTAAAACCCTCGGTATACCACACCGGAAGTCCGGAGCGTTTGAAAGTTCTCTGCATACAGCGATTTAAGTCAAGATGGGAAATATATTTGGCTCTTCCTCTTTTTTCAAATACTGCTCTTACTTTATTCAAAACAAGCCCTCCCGATTTTACGGCTTACTCCGCATGCTGAACATTTATTTCTGCAATGCTCAGTAGTCTGAGCAGCTCTCGCCTTTTTATTTTCCCTGATCAGAAATTCCTTCGAAATATAGTAATCAAGATGATCCCAAGGCATTACCTCGTCATATTCCCTTTTGCGGCTTGCATAAAATTCCATTGTCAATCCGCATTCGTCAAAAGCTTCGCTCCAGTTATCAAAATTAAAATGCTCTCCCCAGCTGTCAAACTTGCTGCCTTTCTGCCATGCTTTATAAATAACCTGTCCAAGACGTCTGTCGCCTCTTGCCAATACAGCCTCTAGAATACTTGTAGACGGATCATGCCAGCTTGCCTTGATTTTTTTCGATGAAATACTGTCCATAAGAACCTGCTGTTTATGCATTATTTCTTCTCTTGTTGCCTGAGGTTCAAACTCAAACGGAGTAAAGGGCTTAGGCACAAACGTTGCAGTACTGATAGATACCTGAACGCCCTTTCCTTTTGGTCTGTTGGGAATTGAATAAAAAAGATCTACCACACGCTGTGCAAGTTCAATAATACCTTTAATATCCTCATCTGTTTCTGTAGGAAGACCCATCATAAAGTAAAGCTTTACGTTTGTATATCCGCCCTCAAAGGCAGTACGGCAGGTTCTCATAACCTCGTCTTCTGTGACATTTTTATTTATAACATCTCTTAAACGCTGAGTGCCTGCTTCGGGAGCAAAGGTAAGTCCGCTTTTGCGTACCTTTTTAATTTCGTCCATAAGCTCTTTTGAAAAGTTATCCACTCTCAAAGACGGTAAAGATAAATTTACATGCTCCTTTTCCGTATACGGTATCAGTCCGCCTATTATATCTGCAATTTCAGAGTGATCGGAAGTACTAAGCGATGCCAGTGACAACTCCTCATACCCGGTATTTTCACATAATGCTTTTGCCTGTCCGCACACTGTTTCCGCTGATTTTTCTCTGAACGGACGATATAAAAATCCTGCCTGACAGAATCTGCACCCTCTTATACAGCCTCTCAGTACCTCCACAGACGCACGGTTATGAACTATATCAGTAAACGGCACTACAAATTCGTCCGGATAGAAAACCTTGTCAAAATCGTCAATAATACGCTTTTTAACTGTTGGTGAAACACCTTCCAGCGGAGCAATCTGACAGACCGTACCGTTCTCGTTATAACTAACATCGTAAAGCGACGGAACGTAAATCCCATGAATATCTGCGGCTTTTCTTAAAAATTCCTTTTTGGCAGCTCCCTGACTTTTCATTTCCTTATACAAGTCCATAAGTTCAAGGTTTACTTCTTCTCCCTCGCCGAGAATAAACAGATCAAAAAAATCTGCCAGCGGCTCGGGATTGCATACGCAAGGCCCTCCGGCAACAACAATATTAAAAAGCTCGTCGCTTCTGTCCTTTGCAAAAACAGGAAGTCCTGCCAAATCCAGCATATTTAGAACATTTGTGTATGAAAGCTCGTACTGCATAGTAAATCCTATAAAATCAAAATCCTTTACCGGATCAAGACTTTCCAGTGCATAAAGAGGAATGTTTTCTCTGCGCATAATTTCTTCAAAATCAATTCCGGGAGCAAATACTCTTTCGCACCAGTAATCCTCTCTCTGATTGGTAAGGGAATAAAGTATTTTCATTCCAAGATGCGACATGCCTATGTCATAGGAATCAGGAAAGCAAAAGGCAAAGCGTACGCTGACTTTTTCTTTATCCTTTATAACGCTTCCCGATTCACCGCCTATATATCTTGCCGGTTTCTCCACACTCATCAAAATTTTGTGACTTAATGCCAATTCTCTTTCTTTTATATCTGGATTATCGTGCAAATCGCATGATAATCCAGGCGTTTTTATGTCTTGTAAATCCACGTTATTCTCCTCTCAGACATATGATTCTCTCTTTATTTTTCTAATGGGAAAAGCTCTGTTTTTTTCTTTACACAACTAATGGCCACAATTTTTTCCGACCACTAAAACTCGCTTAATACATACTCGAATCTTAGAAAATTTACATTAATCTTTTTATTATTGCATTCATAACCCAGAAATTAACACTCGCTCAGAAATTTTTGCAATTCTTCTACAAACTGTCCTATATGCAATCCATCCACAAAGGAATGATGTGCCTGCACAGAAATTGGAATCAAAACTTTTCCATCTTTTTCATAGTATTTTCCCCAATCAAAAAGAGGTGTTGCATTATCCTTCTTTCCGGAGTTTGTATGTGATATATGAGTGTATGTAACCCAAGGCATAGGTGAACATTGGAAAACATCATTTCCTAATGGTCCTGTAAAGTATGCTTTCTGTTCATCTGCTGTTTTTAATGCCAATTCACAGTATTCCTTTAAATCATCTATCATTGGAACATTTACTACTTTGAATAAATTAGTTTCCTTATTCAAATAAGTAAAGGCAGTATCTATCCTATCATAAAGAACTACTTGTCCGTCTACAAAACGATAACGAAAGGCTTCTATTTTGTTTGCACATTTGCATACCGCATATACCATAGCCAATGTAAACGATATTCCCTGTTCCTTGACCATACGCTTAAAATCTGTAATATCTGCTTCAAATGTTATACAAAAAGCAGGTTCAATACTGTTTCTAAAAACCATGCAGTGCATTGCCCTTTCCCATGTTTTTTCATCTATTATCTGATATGAATTAGACATATTCTTATCCCTTCAAATTTCAATTTTTCACTCTCTGCAACTTCCCGACAAGCTGGAAGTTGCCACTACTATATCTACTTACTCTGTGTATGTTCCACCCGTATTTTCTTGATTGAGAGTTCCCTCAACTTCAATCAACAGGCATTTAACCAATTCGTTACATATTGGACGATGCTTCATTCCTTTAGGAATTATTATAAAATCTCCCTCGCATAAATGTGTTAATCCGTCCTCAAACTCAATATCAAATTCGCCCTCAATACAGTAGAACAGTTCATCAGAATTTTCATGTATATGAAAATCTAAAGTTCTATGTTCCGCTTGCAACACATTTAACATATGGTTATTCAATGTACCCACCCTCTTATAGAGGAACAGGCGATCAATCGCATTTACATTCTCTTTCAAATTTACTTTTTGTATCATATGTTTCTCCTCAAAATCTGATTTGCCGCTTTAAAATTCCCAACAAACAAATTTATATTCAACTAGAATTTCGTATTTTCTTTACATTTCTGTTCATAAGATGCCGTCCTAAATTTCTATATGCAAATGCCTTTATTACTGACATTTCCTGCCGATGCTCTTTCAGAAAATCATCTGGGCAGTCATATATTCCAAAATCCTGATTGATACCTTCGCTTTGTATATAGGTGTTGTTCCTGTCAAAATCAATGACAGGGTGCTGAAAATCTTTTACGCCAACACCATAACCACAGAATGCCCCGACACAATCGCTGTGTGCCTGTTGTAATTTAGAGAAATATGAGTTGTCTAAAATAAATGCTTCCAATTCATACCAGATATCTTCAAAGAATATCTCTACCCAACTATGCAATACATTCTTTGGAGCTGATCTATAAACCAATCCCGTCATTGCCCCTTTTTGCAGTTTTTTGTCAATCGTAAAGCCATGTACTCTGCATGGGATATTGCAAGCTCTCAGCAGTGCCATAAACAGAGTGCCTTTTGTATTACACTGACCGTAACCGTCAGCCAGAACTTTGGATGCGGGAATACTGTCGTCTATATTATATCCAAACAGGATTTCGTCCCGCACATAGTTGTAGATTGCTTTTATGCGGTCAAAATCAGATAATTCCAACCAATCTTTGTCTTGTATTAACCTCTGAATATAGATATCTGAATAATCAAGCATATCCGTTTCTTGTATGTATCTGTTCACTTCATGATAATCCTTTTATAAATTCTGCACCTAGCTCTATGATAATATATTCTTATGTCCGATAAACTGGAAGTTATGGGGAAGATATGATTCCCCACACTCCCAAATATAAATCAATTTAATTCATCAATTCTACCAGACTGTATGATTTCAAGATTGGCTTTAATTCGTTCCTCTGGCCAATCCCACCATTTCAGTTCCAACAACCTTGCAATAGTCTTGTCATCAAATCGCTTGCGTATAGACTTCGCTGGCACACCACCGACAATTGTATATGGCGGTACGTCCTTTGTAACCACTGCATGAGTTCCAATGATTGCTCCATCTCCAATCGTTACTCCAGAAAGAATTACAGCTTCATAACCAATCCATACATCATTACCAATGATAATATTTCCCTTATTATCCCATGCATCCGTAATATTTGTCACATCTAAATCCCATTCTTCAAAAAAGATAGGAAACGGATAAGTCGATAAGGATTTCAGAGAATGATTTGCGCTTGTGAATATAAATTTTGCACCACAGGCAATCGAGCAGAACTTTCCAATCACAAGTCGGTCATGATTGACCGAGTAATGATACAGCACATTATTCTTTTGAAAATCACACGGATTGTGAGCAAAATCGTTATACATTGTATAATCACCAATCTCAATATTGGGATTAGTAATTACATTTTTCAGATAAACTGTTTCGGTATCACCTGTACGGGGATATATTCTATTTTTCGATATAGCCATGTTATAACCTCCAAAAATTTATTAAATATGCTTGACTATATCGGTTACTACAATACAACGCTTCACCCTATATCACCTCAAATCCAGATTGAATTTGTCGCTTTAATTTCCCAGTATATTCATATAAGCTGGAATTGTTATTTCCGATTCGGTTTTCTTTTAATAGCCAACAATTTAATATAATCTTCAAGTACAGCAGTATCAGTCGGTTCAAACATTACCCATTTTCCATCATGATAAATTTTTGCTTCATCATATTGCCTGCAAACGGCATTAGAAAGAGTAGTTCTTATATCTTCAAATTTTGTTCTTTCATCTTTCCCAAAGATAATCATGAAACCAACGCAATTACTTTTCGCATATAGGCAACAAAGTGTTTTACCGCCCCTACGATATTTATATTCGTAAGTCCAATTCTTACCACCAGTATTCCATAATCGTTCCATTTGGTATTTTTCATCAATAGCCGAACATAACTCTTGCCAGACTTCAAACAGAGATTTTCCGAGCAATTCAGTCATTGTTGATGGAGACGGTATATTTTCAAGCATAATATTTCCTCCGCAAATTTCGATTTTATCGTATTGTCTTTTTCATCCAATTATCCAAAAAGTCAATCTGCTCATATGTATGAAACCAGTGTTCCCCATTTTTCATTACAGTCAGATGTGCATTGTGACTACTAACAAATTCATTTACTGTTTGGTGAGATACGAGGTTATCATTTTCTGCATATAGGATTTCTGTAGGAACGTTCCATGTTATAGGGTTTTCCCTAACAAAGCATAAATATTTCCATGATAATGTTTCCCCAAAGTCCGTAGGGATTTCTCTTTTCTCACTCAGCTCCTTCTCCGATACATTTGCCCAACTCATCATGTCCAGTATAAGACGTTCCATATCAAGTACAGGTGATATAAATAACGCCTTTTCAATGTCACAATTCTGCAATGTGTGCATTGCAAGATAAGCCCCTATGCTGTTTGCAATTAAATAAACATAATCGTATCTTTCATTTGCTTTGTCATAGACTGATTGAATTTGATTTTGTACAATCCACGGGATATAATCATTGTAGTCTATCCCAATAATATCAAAACCCAAACAATTTTTCTTGTATTGTTCAGCTTCTAAATAGCTTCCGCCTTTTCCGTGAATATATAAAATTACTTTTTTCAAAATATCACCTCTGCAAATTACGATTTATATTTTATAAATCAGTTGTCATTCCACACATACAAATACATCCATCACACTGGAATCTTTATCAACATTTTAGTTATTCGACAATACGAATGCTATAAACATTAGTAATTTGTGCAGGATATGATTCTGCGATCGAACCGTCATATTCAATTTCCAAAACATCTCCGACTTCCGGCTCCGGTGAGGGATTAATATTTGTAATAGGAACTGTTATCAGGTCTGCGCTGTTCAATTCTGTACTTCCGTCAACAGGCTCGACAAGGTAATAGCCATCACGTACTTCTAATATAGTCGCTTGGAATGTGGCTTTTCCGTTTTCGTCCACTTCTGATCCTCCACCACTGGACGTTCTGCAAGCGGTGACTGCCAATATAAGGCTCAGCGTTAAAATTAGTAGCAGTTGTTTTCTCATAGCATATGGTCTCCTAAAAAGTAGATATTCATATAAACGCAGAATCATCAAAATGGTTCCGTTTTGTGTATTAGTCCACCATGTATTAGCTGTTTAAAAGTTTTGTCAAATCCTCCACGGATGCATCCATTTTCACTGAAATTTCTTCCATAGTCATGCCGGAAGAAAGAAAACGCTTTATCACCATTTTCATATCCTCGCCGACCTCTATGATATGCCCGTCCAAATCGTAAAATCGGATCACTCGCTGGCCCCAGCTATGCTCGATTACTTCTCCCAGATATTCAATGTCCGGGTATTCTTTCAGTTTGTTCAGGAAACCGTCAAAGTTCTGTTCCTCAAAAACGATTTCCGCATTGTTGGATTTTTTTAATATCTTTTCTTTCGGCAGATTTACAAGCCAGTCAAAATCCTGCTGCAATGCCAGGCCGCAGGTAAAAGCAATGTTTCTGCCGTAATCCTGAAATACTTCCAATCCGAATAAATCCTCATAAAATTTTCTTGCGGTGTTAATATCGGCCACCGATATAAGCATACATACGTGTTTCATGCAAATACTCCTTTCAGACTGTGATTTCCCGTTTTCACAAAAGTTGATTTATTAATGGGAAGGAGAAAAAAGAACCAAGAAGCGTACATCGGGAAAATATAGCCGCTGAGTACCCTCCAATAATTAAACTTTAAGTTTAATTATACGCAAAAAACAACTATTTGTCAATGAGGCATAAGAAAGCCTATTTCTTTCAATTTTCAACAAAAGGACACCAAGACGCAGCGAACACTGCGTGTTGGTGTCCTTTTCATTAAACCATGCGCTTACGAATCCTTTGATAGAATAAAGCTGCTGCCATCATCAGCATTCCCGCAACGAACAGCCACAGCTTTGCAGTGTAGCTGCCCGTTATCATAGAGAACAGATAAAAACTTCCCAGCTTTGGCCCCATACCGATGTTGAGTGCGTAATAAAGCAGCGGCGGCATGTATCCGATGACTGTATTTCCAGTCAGCGCGGAGGTCAGCATGCCCATGGAGCCTAAGAATAGGGCATCCGCTATTGTTCCAAACGCCAAAATCGGTGCTACATCACAGCTTTGCATTTTCATATATACGGTAAATACGCAGATTAACAAGGCGGCAATTCCCACGGAATACACCGTTCGTATCAAATGAACCTTTGCTGTGCTGCAATACTTGGAAGACACCAGATCGTCGATTTCTTCGTTCTGTTCCGGCTGAAATACCGGCGTCAGAAGCACAATGCCAATTAAAGAAACAAACATCTCCAGCGGCATGGCTGCGGAATTCCGATCCAGATTGGCTGTGCCAATGAGGAATGGAGTGACAAGGCATAAAAGAACAGCCACTGCAATGGATAAAAGTGCATTATGCCTGAGATTGATTTTTGCGATTTCTAATACCAGAAACTGCTTTTTGGAAGAATGCATTTCCACCGAATTTCCCCTTTCTTTTTGCTTCATAGATTAAAATTGTGAGTAAGATCAGTACCAGAGAGATTCCCGCTATTAGCAGCCTGTTCTGCACAAGATTCTGGAAATGATCCAGATAGTCCTGGGTTCGGAATAAGGAATCTGCCCCCGCATTGTGGCGAGGTGCCAGACGAAACAGGGAATATCCCGAATGAACGGTTTTGATTCCCAGATTGACGTCAAACATCCACCAAAGCCCCTGTACTGCAACGGCAATGGGCGTACCGGTCAGCTCCGTCAAAAACATACCAATGGCCGTGGAAATCATCACACTGGGCATCAGCCAACCGAAATCATACTTGAGGGGAGCTAGATAATCCAGCTGTATTCCGCTATAGCTGCTCCAAACCATCATGTTTGATACATAGGATAAAATGATTACCGGAACCATGACTGCGATAACAAGCGCCAAGTACCGGATAAAGGTCAGTTTAGCTGCGGACATTTTCTTTGTATAGATAAGCGCCTCCATGTTAGCACGCCGGTCCTTCATGCTCAGGATGACCGCCAGAAATACCGGCAGGATTGACAGCACCATAACGCCTGCATAGTCTGAGAACAGACGGGCATAGCCGCCGGTCACTCTATCGGAAGTGACCGCAAGGTCGTATTGCTCTTTTGCCTCCTCATAGGTCAAAGGAACCGTTCCGTACCCAATCAGCGAATCCACCGCGTAGTTGGAACCACCGCCCAGAAGATCGTCCGCCTGCCCCATCAGCTCTTTAAATCGGGCATAGTCCATATCATCCCTTACTGCAAATGTCATCTTTTCAGGACTGCTCTGCTGTTTATCATCCGAACTTATGGTAAAGCCTCCATTGCCGTCCTGCTGCATACCATCCCCGCCGATTTGAAAGGTATAATTGTCGGAACCGCCGGGCGTAATCCCTGCTACTTCCTGCAAAATTCTTTCCTTATCATTCCCTGTAATCTCAGAAAGGATTTCGGCCATTCTTTCCTGCTTGTCTTCGCTGAGCTTTACATGCTTGATAAATCCAATGGGATACGTCGTATAATTATTATTACTAAACTCGGTCAACAGGTCTCTCAACGCAGCCGGCATAATCTGTTCTGCTATTTCCTCATGTTTAAATCCGTAACTGCCGCCCGGCTGAGGTTCCTCAAGGAGATCTTCATGAAACCGGAATACCCCCTGAGAGAACAGACCAATCACAACAGCTGCAACGAAAATCAAGTATGGAACGGATTTTACAATTTTTTTGATTTCCTGCAACAACAGCATTACCACTCACCCCCAATTTCACCCAAAATCTCTCGAACGCCGCTGGAGTGGAGATACAGCATATATGCATCCTCAATATTCGGTTCACATGCCTTTGCACCTTGCATCAAAGTATCCTCAATAAATCGAATGTGAACCTTGTTGCCCTGAGTGTGCATGCTGGTGATGGTAAGCTGCCTTTTAAGCTGGGGAAGTTCTCGCTTGGAAGCTGTCATGGTAAATACTCTGCCTTCTGCTGCCTGCAAAAGTTCATCTACTGTACCGTTATAGATAACCCTGCCCTCGTTGATGATGGCGATATCCTCACAAGTGGCTTCAATGTCCCCTACAATGTGGGTGGACAGAATCACAATCTTATCTTCGGCGATTTCAGACAGCAGATTTCTGAATCTGACACGTTCCTCCGGATCCAGCCCGGCGGTAGGTTCGTCAACAATCAGCACCTTAGGGTTATTGAGCAGCGCCTGGGCAATTCCAAGCCGGCGTTTCATGCCGCCGGAAAGCGCTTTTACCTTTTTGTTCCGGTGCTCTGTCAGATTCACTTTTTTGAGTAGTGCGTTGATTCGTTCTTTTCGTTCTGCTCCACTGAGTCCTGACAGGATTGCCAGATATTCCATGGCTTCCCCTACATTCATGGATGGGTACATGGAAAACTCCTGAGGCAGATACCCGATAATCTTGCGAATCTCTTTGGCGTTTTCTATTGGAACGCCGCACACGGTAATTTCTCCGTCCTTCTTTTGAAGTAATGTGGCCAATGTCTTCATCAGAGTGGTCTTGCCAGCACCGTTGCGACCCAGCAGACCAAACATACCTTGATGAATGGAAAGATTCACATCAAAAAGCGCCTGCTTCTTTCCGTAAAATTTATTCAACCCTTTGATTTCTATAGAATTGTTCATTTGAAAAAGCTCCTTTCTCCAGATGGTTTCTCATCTGATAGGTATAGTATAAAGGGAGATTTTCAACTTTTTATCTACTTGTTAAAAATATTTTGTGAAATAAATCGTCATTTTATATGCTTAAACAGGCAGCCACCAATAATGGATGACCGCCTGCTAAAGTAATGATATTTAATTGTAACATATCATGTCACTGTCTGAACGCCACGGTAATCACCGCCCCGTCCTGGTTGCTCAGTCGGATATATCCTCCATGCTTCTCACAAAGGATCTTGCAGATATTCAACCCCATACCGAAATGCTCGTTATCAGTTTCCCGCACTGTTTTGTAAAACGGCTTTGTGGCATTCTCCAAATCCTTTTCCGCAAATCCAGCTCCATCATCGGAAACAGTCAAATACAGATAACCATCTTGCAACTTTGTCAATACCTTAATCTTTTCCTTTGCAAACCGCACTGCGTTGGCAAGCAAATTCTCAAACACCCGCATAACAATGGTAGTGTCTATATTCAAATCAACATGCTCGTCACCAATAACCTCGCAGAAAAATACTTTCCCGTTACACACGGCTTCTCCGGTTTCCCTGAACTGCCTGCAAAGCGCATCCATCGTTACAGGCTGCCGAACAATCATAATATCCTCCAGCCGCTGCAGCTCCCCCATGGTTTGCACATACTCTTCCAGCCTTACAATATGCCGGTACATCATCTTTGAGGTATCACTCACTTTTTCAGCTGTCATTTTCGGCGCATATTTCCGCAGAAGCTCGCTTTGTCCTTTCAGGACTGTCAGCGGTGTTCTCAGGTCATGGGCAAACGCTGCATTCAACCGTTTACGTTCCTCCATCTGCCGCCACATTTCTTCATTGCTTTCCTGCAGCGCCTGACGCATTTTCTCGAAAGAAACACACAGCTTTCCCAGCTCGTCCTCTTTATCATAGATGATTTTGAAGTCCAAATTATTTTCGGCAATCTTACCAGCGGCATGATCCAGTATAGTAATAGGCTCCTGTAGTTGTCGTTTATAAAACAGAACACTGGTGACTGCAATACAGAAAATAAAACAAATTGGATACACACCGACACTCAAAAATCCAAGAATATTATATACAGTTCGATCTGTCCGCGTAAAATGATCCTTTAAATTCAGTGGCGTCTGATAAGATATATTTCCTTCTGTCTTTTCAAATCCAATCACCATTTCGGGATTGGATACTCCAAATTGAATTTGATATTTTTTATAGTATCTGGACTGCCCCCACTGACAAAAGTTTGATAGAGCTAAGGATAGCAGCAAAGCAGAAAAAATACAGGCGAGCATAGATATAGTGAATGCTGTCTTAATAGATTTTCTTTTAAAGAAATCTTTCATTTTACCCATTTGTATCCCACTCCCCAAACCGTTTCCACATATGGTTTTGTAACTCTCGCCGCCAGCTTTGCGCGAATTCTGCGGATATGTTCGGCTACCACAGAAGATTCTCCTTCACTGTCATAGCCCCAAACAAGTTCATAAATCCGTTCTTTGCTGAAAATCTGCCCAGGATGGCTGGAAAGAAGCTCTATAATATCAAACTCCTTTTTTGCAAGAGAAATTTCTTCGCTATCAAAGTATAATCGTCTTTCAGTATAGTCAATCGACAACTTATCATCAAACCGGACTTTCGGAGTCTCTCCTCTGCGACGCTCCCGTCTGATGTGTGCGGCAACTCTTGCGCCAAGCTCATCCAGGGAAAATGGCTTTACAACATAATCATCCCCACCCATACCGAAACCTTTGATTTTATCACTGTCCTCCACTCTGGCTGTCAGGAACAGAATGGGGCAACTAACAAAATCCCGTATCCGGGCACACACCTCCAGACCATCCACATCAGGCATATTGATATCCAGAAGAATGATATCCGGCTGTCTTTCAGCTTTTTCAATGGCTTCTGTGCCGCTTGTTGCCGTCATTACATTATAGTCATTATACAGAAAATAATCTGCAAGAGTGGAAACAATGTCTGCCTCATCATCTACAATTAAAATGGTATCTCTCATTTTCCCACCTCCCATTTATAGTCTTTAGATTACGATATAATTTTCAACATTTTATCTACTATTCAATTCAAGATGCACTTTCCCCATCTATTTTCCAAGGTATTCGTCTGATTATACCAGGCTTTATGTGTAAAGCACATATTTTAAGTATACGGCAAAGAAGGCTGCTCCATACAGAGCGGCCTTCCGCAGTATTATTGATTTGAATTTACCTCAGCACGATCTGCAAATGACTTTGGTCTAATATTATTATTTTACAATAAAATAGAATAAGAATCAATAGCAGAATTCATAAACCGTCAAAAGAATAACTGTTATATAACCTGTAATATTGCCTGTGTTAAAAATATAAAAAAATGCAATTATAATAGCAGCCGAAATTATCGCCACAGCCTTCATAATCAAACTGCTGTTCAACTCATAGTGCTCAAGAATTTTTCTAAGTACTGCTCCTCCGTCCAGATTTGAAAACGGAAGAAGATTAAATAAACCTAATATCAAATTTACTGAAAATGCCCAATCTGCACCGGTAAGATAAAAAAACAAGGCCGCTGCAAAATTAAAAAAAGGTCCGGCAAAAAGGACAAAAACTTCTGAGTATACCGGTTTCAGCGACGAAGCAGAAATCATTTTTACTCCTCCTGCCCAGAACACAAGCTGTTCTATTTTGATATCTGAAATAACTGCGGCAATACAATGTCCGATCTCATGGATAACACAGGCACATACCGCAGTCAGAGCCAATTCAGGAGCGTCAAGAAGGCAGAAAACCGCCGCCACTGCAAAAAAACCGAATTCAAAGGAGATTTTAAGTCCTGCAATATTTACATTAATCATTTTACATACTGTATAGCCTTACTGACTGCCTGCTTTATAAATTCCTCCGCAGCTCCGTTGGTCATACTTTTAAATTCAGATACGAACCATGCAGTAGTATCGCCTTCGATCATTTTAATTACCGCAAATACCAGTACTAAAAGGACGCATAAAATCAGCTGCATAAACAGTACATCACTCATACGTTCCGAATTATAAACAGTTTCTTCACTGTGCTTAGCTCTTACCATTTCAATTAAATCGACAGGCTCCTGTGTATTTTCAGATGTTGTCTCAGTATTTTCAGGCGCTGTTTCAGTTTTTATTTCATTCATAGTATACCTCCATATAATTGTTTTATAATTTATATGAAAGTTTCCATTTAATTATGAGAAATGCCATACGGTATAAAATAAGAAAACAGCAACATATTACCACCTCAATAATACGTTGCCGTTTCTTTTTAAGATTATGTATACATAAAAATCTTATAAGTTTATTATATACCGATTTCCATAAAATGTCAATAGGTAAATTAAAAAATTATGAATAAAAAAACTATTGACTTTTGGAACACAATAGTATATGATAAATTTATGGAACTCAAAAGTGAGGTGACTATATGTGTTCCAAAAAAATGGGCAGACCTACTGACAGTCCAAAAGTAAATGACGTCAAAGTAAGGCTTAATGACGAAATGCATAAGAAATTATTAGAGTACTGTGAAAAAAATAACATTACAAAAGCAGAAGCCATTAGGCAAGGCATTCATTTACTTCTGTCACAGGACAAAAAATAACGATAACGCTGCACCGACAAATGCCAAGCGTTACCGTTACAACAACAAACCCTCGAAAGGAATCTGCTAAATCTATTATAGCATTCCTTTCGTGGGTTGTCAATAAAAAACAGAAAGGAATTTAAATATGACCAATGTAGATGTAATTAATAAGCTTGACAATACTCTGAGGATATCAAAAGGTGTTGAAGAAATTTTATTTGTGCTTGCCTACAGTGTTGATTTAAACCCTGTAAACGGCGATACTTTTTCCTACGGAGTAAATCTTATGTATGAAGTAATGTGTTACTGCAACCGCAGTCTCACAGACCTGAGAGACAAAATAGAAAAAAATTAATTATAAAAATAAGCTGACAGACTTTAAAAAATTCTACCTGTATATATTAATTTATAAATGAAATAATATAATAAAAACAGGAGAAATTTTAAAATGAAATCAATATGGCAGCAAAATACTGAACTTCCGGAATTTCCTGAATTAAAAAAAGACATAAAAACAGATGTGCTTATTATCGGCGGAGGAATTGCAGGAATACTGACTGCATATTTTCTTCAGCAAAACGGTATAAATTATATTCTGGCTGAAAAAGAGAAAATATGCAGCGGCGTCACACAAAATACTACCGCTAAAATTACTTTCCAGCACGGCTTGAACTATCAGAAAATTCTTAAAAGCTTTAATAAGGAAACCGCACAGCTGTATTTACAGGCTAATAAAGCGGCTTTTGATAAGTACGCTCAATTATGCAAAAATATTGAATGCGGTTATGAAATAAAAGATAATTTTGTATATTCAGTAAATGACAGACAAAAACTTGAAAATGAAATTTCCGCATTGGATAAAATAGGATACAAAGCAAAGCTTTGCAATGATATTCCACTGCCATTTAAAACGGCAGGAGCAGTACGATTTTCAGATCAGGCACAATTCAATCCTCTGAGATTTATTTCAGCAATTGCAAAGGATTTAAATATCTTTGAAAATACCTTTATCCGAGAACTAAATGGGAAAACAGCAATTACCAATTCCGGTAAAATAACCGCCGACAAAATAATCATTACCACTCATTTTCCGTTTATTAATAAACACGGCAGTTATTTTCTCAAGCTCTATCAGCATCGTTCCTACGTTATTGCACTGGAAAATGCACAAAATGTAAACGGAATGTATGTTGACGAAAATCACACGGGAATGTCTTTCAGAAATTATGAAGATTTTATTCTTATAGGAGGCGGAGGACATCGAACAGGTAAACAAGGAGGAGGCTGGTCCGAGCTTAGGAATTTTGCCGACAAATTTTATCCTGATTCACGTGAAAAATATTATTGGGCGGCGCAGGACTGTATGAGCCTTGACGGAATTCCGTATATAGGACAATATTCAAAAAATACTCCTGATTTATACACTGCAAGCGGTTTCAATAAATGGGGCATGACAGGAGCAATGCTTTCCGCTATGATTCTAAGTGATATTATCACAGATAAGAAAAAAGATTTTGCAGAAATATTCAGTCCTTCCAGAAGTATTCTAAAGCCTCAGCTATTGATAAACGGCTTTGAAGCGATAAAAAATCTCATGACTTTTTCAAAAAAAAGATGTACTCACATGGGTTGTGCTTTAAAATGGAACAACGCCGAGCATTCATGGGACTGCCCCTGTCACGGTTCACGCTTTTCCGAAAAAGGAGAAATTCTTGACAATCCGGCAAATAAAAATTTGGAGCAGCATTAAAGCTGCTCCTTATATTATCCGGATATTCTGTTAAACCTTGTCAGACCGTTTTCTGCCCCGATACGCAAAAGACGGTTATATTTTGCAACCCTGTCAGAACGGCAAGGGGCCCCGGATTTGATCTGTCCGGCATTTGTCCCGACTGCCAGATCTGCTATAGTCGTATCTTCCGTTTCTCCGGAACGGTGAGAAATAACCGCTCTGTAGCCTGCCGATCTTGCCATTTTAATGGCATCTAGAGTTTCAGTCAGCGTACCGATCTGATTCAACTTTATAAGAATAGCATTTGCGGCATTTTCTTTTATACCTCTTGAAAGATGCTGAGTATTTGTAACAAATAAGTCATCACCAACAAGCTGAATCTGTTTGCCCAGACGTTTGGTCATATCAGTCCAGCCGCTCCAGTCCTGCTCTCCAAGTGGATCTTCAATTGAAATAATAGGATATTTTGAAACAAGACCTTCCCAGTATGAAATTAATTCATTCGTTTCGTAGGTTACTCCTCTTTTAGGAAGATAATATTTACCGTCCTTATACCATTCACTGCTTGCTGCGTCAAGGGCAATTTTTACAGTATCGGTATTGTAACCTGCCTGTTCAATTGCGTCAAGTATGCATTCAATTGCTTCTTCATCTGAGTTTAAATCCGGAGCAAAACCGCCCTCGTCACCTACAGCGGTAGATAAACCTTTTTTCTTCAAAACTGTTTTCAGACTGTGATAAACTTCAGTTCCCATTCTGAGAGATTCTGCGAAAGTATCAGCACCCACAGGCATAACCATAAATTCCTGAATATCAATATTATTTGAAGCGTGAGCGCCGCCGTTTAAAATATTCATAAGCGGAATCGGCATTATATCCGCTGAAACTCCCCCGATATACTTGTAAAGCGGCATTTTGTAATGAGACGCCGCCGCCTTTGCAAGTGCAAGAGACGCTGCAAGTATGGCATTAGCGCCTAATCTTGATTTATTATCTGTTCCGTCAAGGTTAATAAGCATACTGTCTATTCTGCCTTGATCTATAGTTTTAGCGTCTATCATAGACTTACGGATTTCCGAATTGACATTCTTTACCGCCTGCGTTACGCCGCTGCCGTTATATCTTCCTGAATCGTTGTCACGAAGCTCTGCCGCTTCAAACATTCCGGTAGACGCTCCGGACGGTACGCTTGCTATGCCGACGCTTCCGTCTGAAAGCAGTACTTCAGCTTTAACGGTAGGATTACCTCTGGAATCTAAAACCTCATATCCTCTTACATGATCTACTTTTATTCCCATATTTTTAATCCTCCTACAAAGTAGTAAACGGTGCAAGCTTCAGACGTACAAAATATCCCTGAGGATGACTGCATACCGGACATGATTTCGGTGCTTCCGAGCTTTTGTGAACATATCCGCAGTTCAAACACATCCACTCTTCTTCAACATCAGATACAAACAGCTTGCCCTGCTCCAGAAGATCTGCAAACATACCAAATCTGTCGCCGTGTGTTTTTTCAATCTTTGCGATCTGATTGAATTTGGCGCCGATATTAGTAAAACCTTCCTGATTTGCAACTGCTGCAAAATCCGGATAAACCGGTTCAAATTCTTCAAATTCATTATGCTGTGCAGAACGCAGAAGCTTTAAAACATCGTCATAAATATCTACAGGATAGCTGCCGTCAATGGTAATATTTTCTCCGGTCATTTCCTTTAGATAATTGTAAAAAATCTTTCCATGCTCTTTTTCCTGATTGGCAGTAAACTTAAATACCGCTTCAATTACATGAAGGCTCTGACTTTTTGCAGCTTCTGCTGCATAGGTATATCTGTTTCTTGCCTGACTTTCTCCCGCAAACGAACGCATTAGATTAATTCTGGTCTGACTGTCTTTTAAGTTCATATTTTTTCCTCCTGTTTATCAAAATACAATATTATTATTTTCCATAAACAGGAGGTTTATACATTAAAACGGTACTTTAATTCTTTCTCCCACGTAAATTAAATTTGGATTTTCAATATTATTCAGTCTTGTTAATTCTTCAACCGTAGTTGAATACCTTGAAGCAATACTGTAAAGAGTATCACCGGAAACCACAGTATAATAGAAATAATCCCCGTCAGGACGGTTTTCCTTCTCATCATCAGTAACATAAACAGTATCGGTAAACCTGTCTCTGTCAACATTTCCGCTTATACCGCATACTCTTCCGGCATCAGTGTACTGAAAACCGCTCCAGCCGTCTCTCCATACTCTTGTTATATCAGGTTCATATACGTCATAATCAGCAGCCCAAAGCGGATATTTTTTAAACTCATCGTCCCATACGTTATCGGCAGCATATGCGTCGGTATAAATCATAGGAAGTATACCGCTTCGCCTATGAAGTTCTTCAATAAAAGCAGTTCCGATCCTATTAACTTCTCGTATCGACAAACCGGAAAAGTTCTCAAAATCCATTACCGGACGGCAGTCATAGTCTTTATCTCTGATCAAAGATGCAAAACGTATCGCCTGTTCTCTTGCCTGCGCTTCATCACGAGCGGTAACGTAAAAGTAAAAACCAAATTTTACATCCGATTCACGTGCCTTTCGAGCATTGGATTCAAAATACGAATCTGTATAATCGCCGGAACCTGCTCTGATATAAACTACTTCAATACCGCATTCATGAACTCTGTCAAAATCAATATCACCCTGAAACTCACTTACGTCAATTCCGTCGTGAACTCTGTCCGAATCCGGTCTCATTGCCGATACAGGCAGAATACATAAAGAAAAAACCGTAATCATAGAAATAACAACTGACAATAATTTCTTTTTCATTTATTCACACCCCTTTCAAAGCATTATATGAATAAACGACCGAAATTGACAATTGAATTTTCATGATCACGGTTTAATATCTTATAAGTTTATTTTCCTCTTTCCTCAATAATGGACATCATTTCCCCGACATTTTTCATTGATGAAACTTCTTTCATTTTAAAACGCATTTTAAATTCCTGTTCAACAGCGCCTATCAAATTGATATGCTCCAGGCTGTCCCAGTCCTCAATATCGTCAGACGTAGTATTCTCATTTACAATAATTCTGCTGTCATCAAATACATCTCTGAACACTTCGTTAAGTCTTTCCTTTAATTCTGTTCTGTTCATAGTTTTCTCCTTTACACTTTTTGCGTCTGTTTTACTGTTATCAATTTATTTTTAGGAATATAATTTTTTATATCCATTTCCCAAACAGTATTTTCTTCAATATCTTCACTTATTTTCTCAAATCCAAAATCTGAAAATAAACTTTTAACCATACTGTTTTTCTTTGTTTTCAGATAATAACCGTATATTTTTCTGATACCCTGAAGTTTTGCCTCTGACACTAAGCAATCAAGCATTGCATATTCCATATTACGCTTTAATACACGGCAGCTCATAAGCCACAAATCAATATGTAAAGCATCGTTTTCCTTTCTGCCGATTACCACTGATACAATACCGTTATCACCGAATTTATCCTTTAGACGTCCGCATAGCGTTATGTAATTACCGTCTGAGGAGATTTTTTCAATTTCGTTTTGAGTATAACGCTTTGTGGTTAGATTAAACTGATTGCTTTTATTGGTAAGCTGAGTTATTCTCTGCAAATCAATGGCTTTAAATTCTTCAATTTCCGCTGTCATTTCCAGACTTAAAAGGTAATCGTCATAATTCTCAAATTTTTTGCTTACTTTGACTCTCTGTGCATTTGCCTTATACATAGCATTTCTGTTTATATCATCATCTGAAAAAGACGTTACCTCAAAGAATCCGCTTCTGTCAATAATTTTAATATAATTTTCAGGGTTTTCAAGAGACGGCGACTGAACATTCAGCTGTCCTGATACAATTTCCCTTTCAGCCGGATTATCATCTGCAAATACTATACTTTCCGGAAGTATCCCGATTTCTTCAGCCATAACTGCGATATTTGAATCCTTTGGTTCCCAGTTAGCTTTAATACTTATAAAATCATCGGGTTTTAAAACCCCGTCAGGATGATTTAGACCGGTAACAGCATTTTCATAATCATTTTTCGAGCATACTCCAAGCAGTACACCGATCTTCTGCTGTTCCTTTACATATTTCTGGAACGCATAAAACGCTTCCGCAGCAGCCGTTTCATGACCGATTTCTAAACCGTCAACACCATCGTCGCCGATGACGCCGCCCCAAAGCGTATTGTCAAGGTCCAAAGCAAGAGCTTTTTTATTTTTTCCGAAAATGGATTTTATTATATTTGATATATTAAATGCAAGATCCGGTATAAACTGCGGATTCACTGCGTATTTATACATGTACCAGTACGAAGGCTCAGACCATTTGTCCAGTCCGCAGCATGCAGAAAGATAATTTATATCGTTTACATAAAAATTTTCATGATTTAAAGCATAGTCATAAAACATAATGTTCAGACGGCTTATGAAATTTACCTGTCCGTGATAATCCCAAGCATCACGATTTCCAAGTATTCTGTAAATCGGCATTTCAAAATTATTCTGAATTATCGGACAGCTATATATCTCCTCAATACGCTCCCACATAGATTTAAAATGCTCAAACTGTCTGTTAAGCGCATTGCCGCATTCGGCTCTTGACGCCTTCATATCAAGATCATATTCTGTAATATTTCTTGCTGTCGTATGAATATATATCAAATCAGGTTTGAATTGCAGAAGTTCTTCATTAGCAAACATTATATCTTCCCAGTACTTAGCATATTCCGACTGATAAAATTCACACTCTATTCCTTGTTCCAGTAAAAAAATCTCCAGCATGGAAACTATATCATTTGTAGTCGAACCGCCCAATACTGCTATCTTCTTTCTTATCCGTACTGTACCATCATCTGCAAGCTGACGTTTGATTTTCCTTCTGTTCTTTAAAAGATACGCACTGTCAAAAGGATATGACAACTCTTTCATTCTTATCTCCGTTCCTTTAACTTATTCTCATTGTGTTCTTATTTGTTCTATACATTCAAAATTACTGCCTGTTGCGCTAAAAGTATTCATAGCAAACAATAAATCAGTTACTCCGCACTCCTTAAGATAGCTTACTGCATTCACATCAAAATATCGCATATCAATAACATAAATATCTTCAAATGAGCCTGTCAGACATGGAACAAGCGCATTACCGTAACTGTCCTTTATTATAGCAAGCTTTCTGCCGTTATTAACGTCAGTGCTGACATGAGTTACTGCCTGATCCGTCCCCATAAACACAAGATACCAACTGACCGGATCTACATTATCAAGATTAATAAGCAAATTGCCTTCCCATTCCTCTGACAAATCAGTACTGTAATAAGTAGTAGTATAATCATTTGAAGGCTTGTAGTAAACAAAATCCTCCGGATTATTTTTAAGATCGTTATCTCCGGTATAACCGTAAAGAGTACCTACATATCCCGACTTTGTAACTTTTTCATAGGACTGAAGCTTTGCAAAAGGCACTCCGGCAGCTTCGGCAAATTCCTGTGCTGCATAAAAAGCCCCCAGCTGTGACCAATGATGATCGGTTCTCTGGAAAATATCCTCGTCTTTATGCTCCATTAATGCACCGTAAGCGTCGATCGGTTCAACGCCGTTTAAATAATCATTAATATTATTTATATTATCCTCTTCACTTCCGGTCATATCTGAATATTTCTTCGGAAGATAGTACGAAACGGGCGTCGGACAAACCATTGAATAAACATTTACATCGTCTCCGAGGTCTTCCTTGAAAGCGTTCACATACTGAGCGTACAATTCTCCATTTGAATAGCTTCCGCCGAACAGCATAATTCCTCTGTTTTTATAAACTAAAATGTTATTGCTGATCTCTCCTTCAATATTCGGATCATCAAGAGGATCATTTGTAGTAGTGACAGCAGTCTGTGTGGTTTTTACGGTAGTAACAGCAGTATTGCTTGTTTTCAAAGCAGCAAAATCTGAAGCTTTTGTTTCAGCTTTTGTCTCCTTTGGTTTACTGTCCTGCTTTACCATTGAACCGTGAATTTTAACCTCGCTTGAAGCAATACCGAAATGTGCTCTTATATCAGAAACCAGATCCTTAAAATATTCCCTTCCGGGTACAGTATCATTATAAAATTCTTCAATTCCTGAAGTATATTTTCCGGAAAAATACTTTGAAATAGAAAAGGACGGCCATTTTGCAAGAGTTCTGTTTTCCGTTTCAGATATTTCAGGTCTTTTAAGAATTATCATGCATACTGCAATTACAAAAATAGTCATTACAAAAGCGACTACATTAAGGACTTTAAAAAATCTCAGTGTATATCGTTTCTTTACTTTCTTTTTCTTTTGGCGTCTTATTTCAACATCTATTTTAAAATCTCTATCATTATTTTCCATATATACTGTCCTCCTTAAAATCTGAAATACAGAAACGGATTATTTGTAGCGTCAACCAGTAAAATACTGCTTACAAGCAGCAAAGCAATATTTACTGCAACCCTAGAAGCGGCAATAGTATATGAAAATCCAATATTTTTCTTTGCGAGATTCTGTATAACCTTAGCAACAGGAAAACAGCAGATAACAGCTATAATGATAAGATATAAATTATTTGTTACTGAAAGCTTTGTAAATTCATCAATGAAACTGTTAGAATTCAATCCTATCAAATTTTTAAAGAAATCTCCCAGTCTTGAAAGATCCTCAAAATAAAAAATCCCAAAACCAATTATAATTACTATTTTATTGTATATATGACGAACAGCAAGAGGTATTTTTTTCATTTTCTTTTTTCCGATAAGCTGTTCAATAAAAATAAACATACCGAAATAAAGACCCCAGATTATGTAATTCCAGCTTGCTCCATGCCAAAGTCCCGTACAGAACCAGACAAGAAAAAGTCCGCCGTATTTTCTTCTTTTGCCGAATATCGGAACATACAACAGATAGTCACGGAAAAACGTACTCAAAGAAATATGCCATCTCTGCCAGAATTCTGAAACGTCTTTACAGATAAACGGATAATTGAAGTTTTCATCAAAATGGAATCCGAAAATACGTCCCAAACCAATCGCCATATCTGAATATCCCGAAAAGTCAAAATATATTTGCATAGCATAAATCATCACCGCATACCATGTGCCGGTAACCGAAAGATTTTTAATATCGCTTCCGAAAAAAGCCTCGACAATAATACTCAGATTATTTGCGAGTATAACCTTTTTTGCAAGTCCCACAGCTATTCTTGAAACTCCTGATGACAGATCGTCAAGCGTTGTACGTCTGTTATTTATCTCACTTTCAATAGTACTGTACCGCACAATAGGACCTGCAACAAGCTGCGGAAACAATGATACATACATGAGAAATTTCGGAAAGCTTTTCTGAACAGATACTTTTTCCCAATGGCAGTCTATTACATAAGATATGATCTGAAAAGTATAAAAGCTTATTCCTATGGGAAGTTTAATATCCGGTACGGGAAGATTCAGCGGAAGTAAAGCATTTAAATTTTCAGCAATAAATCCGCTGTATTTGAATATTCCAAGTACGGCAAGATCAAAAAACACTGCAAAAAATACCGCTAACTTTCCCATAAGTTTTCCACGATACTTATCAATTGCAAAAGCCAGAATATAGTTTAAAGCCGCACTTATAATCAATATAAATACACATAAAGGTTCTCCCCACGCATAAAAAATCAGCGAAAAAATAATAAGCACAGCATTTCTGTACCTATTCTTTTTTGTTGCCGCATAGCATATAACGCATAAAGGCAAGAACAGGTACAGAAAAAATAAACTTGAAAATACCATTTTGTCAACTCCACACACATTTTTCTTTTATTCTTTATATTTTCTATATGAAATTCGGCGCAGTAAATAATTAATTATATTAACCGAATATAAAAAGTTAACAAATTGTCATTAAAGCCAATATTATTGTAAATAATTTGTTACTAATTAACAAATATCTAGTTCATATAAAACAATTTTACGACTTTTTCTGACAATTTAAACATAAATTTTATCTTTATTTATATTATACAACATAAAAAACAGTCTTGCAATAGGGCAAAATAATTTTCGCATTTTATACAAAAAATATATAAAATAAAACAAAAATGGAGTGACAAATGCCACTCCATACAAAACCACATTTATTTTTTAGTACAGATTAAACAAATCATTTTTCCGTTATATTTTTATCTGTAACCGTTTCCATAACGCCTGCCGCAAGACCTGCAATACCTTGGATTTCGCTCGGAATAATAATTTTGGTTGCCCTTCCGTTAGCAATTTCCGGAAAATATTCAAGTGCTTTATATTTTAAAACATTTTCAGAAGGTTTCGCTTCATTGAGTCTTTCAAGAGCTTCCGCCTTAGCGGTCTGAACTTTGGAAATTGCCACAGCATCGCCTTCAGATTCAAGTCTCTTCTTTTCCTTTACAGCCTCCGCACGTAAAATCATAGCTTCCTTTTCAGCCTGTGCTTTTAGAATTTCTGATTCCTTAGCGGCTTCCGCACGAAGAATCTGAGATTCCTTTTCACCCTGTGCCACAAGGATCTTAGATTTCTTTTCACCTTCTGCAAGCAGAATCTTTTCACGGCTTTCACGTTCAGCCTTCATCTGCTTTTCCATTGAATCCTGAATTTCTCTAGGAGGAAGGATATTTTTCAGTTCCACACGGCTTACCTTGATACCCCAACGGTCTGTAGCCTCATCCAGAATAGCGGTGATTTGCTTGTTGATTCTGTCACGTGATGTCAGTGTTTCATCAAGAACCATATCGCCTATAATGTTACGAAGCGTTGTTGCGCAAAGATTTTCAATAGCTGACAACGGACGCTCCACACCGTAAGCATACTGTTTTGCATCAGTAACCTGAAAGAATACAACCGTATCAATCTGCATTGAAACATTATCCTTTGTAATAACGGACTGCGGTTTGAAATCAACTATCTGATCTTTGATAGAAACCTTTTTTGCAATTCTGTCAAGAAAAGGAATAAGAAAATGCGGACCGGTCGACCACTCAGCATAAAATGTACCCAGTCTTTCAACTATGTACACCTGAGCCTGAGGTACAATTTTAATTCTCGTTACAAGAACAATAATAATAAATAATACTACTCCTAAAATAATATACTCCATAATCTCCTCCGTTTATTATAAATTTATTTTTTCCTTATAAAGGGTTACATAAAGTTTAGTTCCCCTTATATTATCAATTCTTACTATGCTTCCCTCTGGTATTATTGAATCGTCTGCCGAAACTGCTTTCCAGTCAACCCCATTGAGCTTAGCACGTCCGGTATCAATTTTATTGTTTATTTCTTCAATAACAACAGCAGTTTTACCAACATCAAGCTCTATATTCGTAGGCTGAATTTTTTTTACTGCAAATTTTTTTAATAAAGGCCTGGTAAACAATAGAAGAACTATTGATACTACAGTAAAAACAAGCATCTGAATTCCTAATTCTGCTCCGCACAACGCCATTATGAATGTAACAAGAGCGCCGATGGCAAACCAGATCGAGATCAATTGAAAAGATGCCAGCTCTGCAATAACCATTACAGCAAATACAGCTCCCCAAAATATAAGGTCGTAGTCGTACATATTTTTCTCCCTTCATCAAAATTTGTAAAAAATTTAAGCTTCAAGCTTATTTATATTTTAACACATAAATCATAAAAATACAACAGTCAAAAAGCGATAATTTTTAGCTTTTTTGACTGTTTTCACTTGTTTTATTAAATCTAATCCCCGTCGCTTACCGGCAATAAACGATGCTTAGTCCCTCGAAATAAATTATATGCTCTTAAATACTCTCATTTAATTACTATTAACAGTTATTTTCATTTTTGCGGTTACAGGATTTTTCAATAAATTCTCTTTGTGCCGCAATTGTTTCAAGAGTATCTCCAAGCTGTGTAAAAACTGCACCCCAAACCGCAAGCTCATCATTATTAAACTTTGATGCAAACATATTTGCAAATGCAGTTATTGAAGCCGTTAATTCGCATGGTGACAAGATACCACCTCCTGTAACCATTATATGCATAAATTTTTATTTTTGAAACATAAAATTATATTCACCGGTAAGCTGCATACAGTATTCTGCAAGCTCCAACGCTCTGTATCTTGTCATATACAAAATTTTTGAAGCAGAAAAAATCTGAATTTCAGATCCCCAGCCTACAGACGCCATATGAATGTCCTCTCCCAGACATATACTGTTTTTCATATATTGTTCCCAGCTTTCCTGCGACTCGTTCAGTACTTGAATTGCATCTTCATCTGGCAAATTCTCATGCAAATGATCAAGTGATTCTTTTGATGATAAATTATTCTTTAAAATTTCAAGTGCATTGTCCATTTCAGTCTGCCATAAATCAATATATCGTTGTTCGCGTTTTACAATATCAGCAGTCGCATATATCGTATCATTATAAGTATCTATATAGTCCCTGTCAATAGGATTATTATTGAGTGCTTTTTCAAATCTGCCGTTTTGCATATATGATTCATATTCCGGAAACGGATTATTTTGTCCTGTTTGTGTAATTTCATAATAATCAACTCCGACAGTATCCAGCTTAAACACTCTTCCTGTTTCTCTTAAAATAAGATAATGTCCCTCTGTCGTAATGTAATCGCCCATATCGTAATAAGCCTTTATACTGCATGCACTTTCTCCCAGATATTCTTCATCTTCCAGAAACATAAGCTTTAACTCATTGTTATTAAGAATTTGCCACAAAATATCTGAAGCTTGTGAATCGCTAAGTAAATTTTCCGCACTCATTTCCGTTGACACAGACGTTTGTGAAATACTGTCTGCCTTATTTCCTGAATCCTTTGATTGACATGATACAGCCATAATCATGCACAATGCAATAGCTGCCGCAACAGATTTTCTCAATTAAATCCCCCATAATATAATAATATGTTTATCATATACTATTATATAACAGTCAGCAAAAAAGTCAAGTTTGAATATTATAAAAAGAGACTGCTAAAGCAATCTCTTTTTATAAAAATTCCTTGATATTATCTCTGAGCTTTTCTTCAAGCTTTATAAGTTTTTTTGCAAGATTTTTAGATTTTTCGTCAGCCGCCTCATATTGATTTAAATATTTATTTAATGTTTTTATACCCATATTACAACCGTCAGTTATAAGGTCTGCAACAGCGTTATCAGACTCGTTAACGGATAGTTTAACATTTGTTTTGATCCATGACATTCCTTTGGCCATTGCATTTGGTTCTTTACCGTCATCATGATAATCATCAAGCAGCTTTTGAAGTTCGTGTTTTACTTCATCATTTTCCTTATAACTGTCCTCCAGATATTTTTTTAATTTATCACTTTTTACATAATCCAGCGATTCTTCAATTGCAGATACTCCCATTTTTATGCCCGCATCGCATTCTCTTAATAATTTTATTGTATCCTGTTCAATCATAATAATAATCTCCTTTTTTCTTTTTGCGATTGTATATAGTATCTGCTGACTACCGGAGAATATACGGTTTTATAAAAATATTACAATAAGTATTGCAATAAACTATCATAAATGATATAATTACTGTAATAACTTGTTAATTGTTCATGCGCATACAAAAAATATTTTGGAGGATAAACATGAAATTAAAACATAAAATAGCCGCCCTTACAGCATTACCCGTATTTTTACAAGCTTCATTGACAATGTCATGTACCGCAGCTAAAATTGACTCTACAGAAGCATTAGTACTATCAGAAGAAACGACAGCTTTTTATGAAAATTGGAAAGAAAAATATCTTGTTCAGGATACTTATGTATCTGACGAAACACAGTATTATGTTTGGTACAGCGAGGAAAAATACAGCGGAAACAACATTTCTGTCCCTGTTACTGTATCCGAAGCCCACGGCTACGGAATGCTGATAACGGTCAGTATGGCTGAATATGACACACAGGCAAAACATTATTTCGACGGAATGTATCGCTTTTTTAAAGCACACCCCAGTGATATCGGTTCTCATCTTATGTCGTGGCAGCAATGCGACAACGGTACTGAATTAATCGACGGCGCAAATGAAGGCAGCATGACCGAAGGATTCTGCGATTCTGCTACTGACGGCGATATGGATATCGCTTATGCTTTACTGCTGGCAGATTCTGTCTGGGGAAGCGACGGAGAAATCGACTATCATTCCGAGGCAGTCGCCGTTATAAATGATATTATGAAATATGATGTAAATCATGAATACTGGACTGTCGCTTTGGGCGACTGGGTGTCCGAATGTGATAAATCAGATCCTTATTATTCAGCAACCCGCAGTTCTGATTTTATAGTACAGTATTTTCCTGTATTTGCCGAGGTTACAGGTGATGAAAATTGGATGAAGGTATATGATACAACCTACGAAATTATTAATACTTTTGTTGATGAGTATAAAACAGGACTTCTTCCTGATTTCATTATAAGAGATTCTTCCGGAAATTATATTCCTTCACCGGCTAATTTCCTTGAAAGTGATTACGATGGATATTACTATTACAACAGCTGCCGTACTCCATGGCGAATCGGTATGGATTATTTAGTAAATAAAAACCAAGACTCTCTTGCTTTTATTAACGCAATAAATTCTTTTATGATAAAAGATACCGGCAATGATCCGTGGGAAATTAAAGCAGGGTATAAGCCTGACGGTACACAAATTGAGGATTATAACGATCTCTGCTTTACTGCACCGTTCCTTGTAGCGTCAGCATGCGGGGATAATTCTAAGTGGCATGAAGAAGTTCGTGATACTGTAATAAATTACGGAGATGACGTATACTACGGAGATACAATAAAAATGCTTTGTCTTATTGCAGACGACGGCGGATGGCTCGTTCCTGAAACAACTGAGACCTATCCTTTCGGCGATATAAACATGGACGGTTCTTTTACTGTGGCCGATATAGTATTGCTGCAAAAATATCTGATAAAAAAGGAAATCCTGAGTATCGAACAAGGAAAAATTGCAAATGTATACGAGGACAATAAAATTAATTGCTTTGATTTGGTTTCACTGAAAAATAGTTATCTTTCTTAATTTGGAAACGGCATTCATATCAGTAAATTTGCAGCTTATCTGCAAAAATATATTGACCAATTTTAAATATAACAGACATATCAGCTTTTATGATATGTCTGTTTTTTTATGACTTTCAAATATTATTTTTCAATATATAATTTTCAGCTGAATATACACAACTTGCTCCGTCTGCTGCGGCAGTAATCACCTGTCTTACACTTTTGGTTCTGACGTCTCCTGCTGCAAAAAATCCGGAAACGGAAGTAACACCGTCCTCATCTGCAATTACATACCCGTTTTTATCAAGCTTTACAAAACCTTTCAATAAACCCGAATTAGGTACTGTTCCCACAGCCACAAATATACCGTCTGTAAATATTTTTTCTTCTTTACCCTCACGTATAATTTTCATAGCGTTTACTCTATTATCTCCGATAATTTCAGACGGTACTGCGTTTAAAATAATTTCTATATTTTCAGTATTCCGTACTTTTTCCTGAAGCATCGCATTTCCTCTAAATTCATTTCTGCGATGAATCAGATACACCTTTTCAGCCATCCTGGAAAGCAGAAGTGCGTCTCCTAAAGCAGTATCTCCCCCGCCTACAACTGCCGCTGTTTTATTTTTATAAAAAGCTCCGTCACATACCGCACAATATGATACACCCTTACCGGTAAATTCAGATTCTCCTTTTATTTCAAGCTTACGGCGAGAAGTCCCTGCCGCATAAATTACAGCTTTTGATTCAAATTGACTTTTATCAGCAAATTCAACCTTAAAAACATTTCCCGTTTTACTTATGCAAGCAACCTCGCCTTCATAAAATTCAGTATTAAAAGCCAATGCATGATGGCGAAATTTTTCTCCAAGTTCAAAACCGCTTTCACCGTAAAGTCCAAGATAATTATCAACCTGTTCACTGTCGGTAATCTGTCCTGCCGAACCATAAAATCTTTCAGCCACAACAGCTTTAAGCTGTGCCCTGCCGGCATAGACTGCCGCTGAAAGTCCTGCCGGTCCGCTTCCGATTATAATAATATCGTACATACTTCCTCCTATATTTTTTCACTTTCATATATTTATCTTTATTATTAACATCTTTTTCTGCTTTAGTCTTAACTCAGGTCTTTTCAAATTTTTATCTTATTTCCAATTATAACATAGAAAAATTAAATTATCCATAATTTTTACATTTTTTTCTTGACAAATAAAAAAACAAATGTTATAATACAAAACATATTAAAGAAAGGACGGTGAATTTTATGTATATAAGTATATTTTATAAATTCAAACAAATTAATACATTACAGCAGAAGCATGAAATTTGCCTGCAATATATTTTTGTACAGTAAAATAGCTGTATACTAATATTTAATGCGCTTCTGTATAAACAGAGCGCATTTTTTTGCGGCAAATTCGGAAAGGAAATTTATGATTATTTTAAACGGAAAATACAATACTGCAAAGATTTTCACAGATAATATTGACGAAGATGCAATTTCCCAGATTATAACCCTATGCAATCAGCCTTTCAGCAAAAATTCTGATATACGAATTATGCCGGACGTTCATGCCGGCACCGGCTGTACTATAGGTACAACTATGACTATATCAGGTAAGGCGATCCCTAATCTTGTAGGCGTTGATATAGGCTGCGGTATGGAAACCATACTTCTTAAAGAAAAACACATTGAATTGCAAAAGCTTGACAAACTTATCTATGAAAAAATTCCGTCAGGATTCAATATTCGTGACAAGGCTCACAGATACAGCCAAAAAATAGACCTTACTCAGCTTTATTGCTATGAACATATTAATCCCATTCGTGCTGAATTAAGCATAGGCACTCTCGGCGGAGGGAATCATTTTATTGAAGCTGACAAAGGCAGTGACGGCAGTATATATATTGTGATTCATTCCGGTTCACGCCATCTGGGAGTTGAAACGGCAAAATATTATCAGGAACAGGCATACAAAAAACTGAACAAATGCTCACAAAAAGAAATAGACGCTCTTATTAAAAAACTTAAATCCGAAGGCAAAGAAAAACAGATTCAATCTGAACTTAAAAAGCTTGTGAACACCAAACGCACTGATATTCCAAAACATCTGGCTTATACTGAACATGAACTTTTTGAACAGTATATCCACGATATGAAAATTGTTCAGGAATTTGCTGCACTGAATCGCAAGGCAATGACAGATGAAATTATAAAAGGCATGGGACTTCATATCAAAGAACAATTTACTACCATTCACAACTATATTGATACTGATAATATGATTCTCCGTAAAGGAGCAGTATCTGCACAGAAAGGCGAACGTCTGCTGATACCCATCAATATGAGGGACGGAAGTCTGCTTTGCACTGGAAAGGGCAACAGTGACTGGAATTTTTCTGCTCCTCATGGTGCAGGACGCCTTATGTCACGATCGCAGGCAAAAGAAAGATTTACTGTTTCAGAATACAAAAAACAGATGAATGGTATTTTTACTACATCGGTCAACTCACAAACACTTGATGAATGCCCCATGGCATATAAACCTATTGAAGATATTGTAAGCAATATAGAAGAAACAGCAGAAATCAACGACATTTTAAAACCGATTTATAATTTCAAGGCGGGTGAAGAATAAACATGAAAAAATTTATACCATACGAAAAATTAAGTAAAAAGGAAAAACGCCGTGTTGACGAAATCAAAAGACGAAGCTGGTTAGGAATAAATCCAGTTACACGTATTGCAGATACGGACAGAAAAAATTATAAAAGAAAGTCAAAGCATCCAGAAAAATATGAATAAAAAAGGACGGTAAACCTCCGTCCTTTTATACTATATTTACAAAATTCTCAATTTTATTGCTCCGGATTATCTTAACGCAACATAAATATTTATTTCGGCAATCCCATTTTCATTGCTTATGTACTCTTCAAAATCACCGGTAAAGCTTCTTTCCAACGGCATTGTCCATATTTTCTCCCAAGCTTCTGCAACATCCTTAACAACATCACCTTTAATCTTAAACAATGCAAATCTTCCTCCGGGAATCTTCTTGACCTTAAGCTCTGAATCTGCTTTGGTTACTTCAGCACCGATTGTAACCTCATAGGTCATATTACTGAAATCATAATCAGAATAAAGACCGATACAATATTCATTCGCTTTGTTTTTCATGGAATCCCATATGCCTTTACCCATAAAATCCTGCCATAGACCGCCTATTATTTTCTGACACTCCGGATCGCTGTTGCCGGTTCTTGCCGTAATTCCAGCAATAATTTTCTCATTAAGATTTACAATTTCATAATTCATAGTGATTACCTCTTTTCTAAATTTATAATCACATTATACATCAATTAATATGACATCTGTGTGTCATATTATATATAATTTTGCAAAGCTTTTTTCAAACGTTTTTTCATTTCCTTTACTGCCTGCTCAGGCAGCAAAATTTTGCAGTATTCTCCGAAAGACGCTGCATAAGTACAAATTGTATTTATATCAGGAAGAAACAATTCGCATATAAAATCTCCGTTTTCATCAATTTTAAATTTACTTATCTCATCGTATACCCGAAACGCCATTTCAGAAGATATTTTCAATTTTGTTTTTATATTTTTGCTAACATCAAAATGTTTTTTGCCAAGTATACTTTCAGTAATACACATATCAAAAATTTCTTCCGATAATGAAAGCTCACTTATTCTTCTGATTTTAAAAAATCTGTAATCTTCACGCAATCTGCAATAGCCGTACAAATACCATGCCGCACCTTTAAAAACAAGTTTAAGCGGCAAAACAGTTCGCAAAATTTTTTCACCTTTTGAGCTTGAATACATAAAAGTTATTACATGCTTTTCAACAATTGCTTTCTTTATTTTACTAAAATAATTTTCATCATTCTCAAAATATCCCCATGAAGAAAAGTCAACTTCTATCCAATCATCATTCTGTTTTCCCAGCATACTGTTTAGTTTGTTCAATGCCGAACCGCTTTCAGAAAGACTCAAAGCACTAACCGCTTTCAATGAAGACAAAATTTCACCTTTTTCTTGTTCAGTCAGTACTGCTTTGTCAAGTATAAAATCAGGCATTAAGGATATACCTCCGCCTTTTCCTTTACTCATATAAATTGGAATTCCCGCTTGCGACAGCGTTTCCACATCACGATAAATAGTCCTGACGGATACTTCAAAATGCTCTGCAAGTTCACCGGCTTTTACAATTTTATTTTCAAGAAGTATATATACTATTTCAAATAATCTGTTTATTTGCATAAGACACCTTCATTTATATCAAGTAAGGCAGAGAATAAACTCTGCCTTTGTATTTTTTATATTTTAATTTCCCTTAAAATGTCAAAGCCTTCATCACTGAGCATTTCCAGATCTTGTTTTATATTGTTTCCCGAAGTAGTAAGCATATTTCCGGTAATAGCTGCATTTGCACCTGAATGAAATGCATGTCTGCCGCTATCCTGCATTAGCGCTCTGCCTCCGGCAAGCCGTATATATGCAGTAGGATTTATATAACGGAAAATGACTATAGTTCTGATTATATCGTCTTCTGACAATGGCTTTTGATTTTGCAAAGGAGTTCCTTTAATTGGTATAAGAACATTAATTGGTATAGATTCAATTCCAAGCTCCTGTAAAGAAAAAGCCATATCAATTCTGTCTTCCCAATTTTCTCCCAAGCCAATAATACCTCCAGAACAAACACTTAGTCCAGCACGCTGAGCAGCTTTTATGCATGCAATTTTATCATCATATGTATGAGTTGTACATATTTGCGGAAAAAATCTTCTAGATGTTTCAATATTGGCATGATATCTGAAAACTCCGCTCGCTTTAAGTTCTCTAAACTGTTCTTCTGTTAGCAAACCATGAGAAGCGCAAAGTTCTATATTACTACATTCCTTTTGCATATTTTTATATGCTTTCAAAGCACTGGTAAAGTCCTTGTCCGAAAGACTTCTTCCTGAGGTTACTACTGAAAAGCGATGAACTCCATCTGATTCTACACTTTTACATACAGAAACAATTTTATCCTCATTTAAAAATTCATATTCTTCAATATTAGTACAGTAATGTTCCGACTGTGCACAATATTTGCAGTTTTCAGAACAGCGTCCGCTTCTTCCATTGATTATTGTGCAGAGATCAATATGATTACCGCAGAATTTTTTTCTGATTTCATCTGCACCATTAGAAAGTTCCGATAAACTTCCGTTTATAAGAAAAGAAATATCATCTTCCCTTGACAATTTATTTCCTTCAAGAATTTTATGTGTAATTTTATTTATCAATTTAAAATTCCCCTTAATTTATGAAATTTATTTATTTTTAATTAATTATATAATAAAAAAACTGTTCAGCAAAAAAATCTTTACTGAACAGCTACATAAGCCGGCATTGAAATAATTTTCCAGGACGCGACCGTCCAAGTATCGTCTACGCGGAAGAGCTTAACTGCTGTGTT
>NZ_JAOQKH010000015.1:0-47711 GCF_025567485.1 Porcipelethomonas ammoniilytica
CCCATTCATTTTGAAAAATCTTTACTTTAATCTTTTTTCTTTTCGCCTTTTTCTGTCCAACTTATTGACTATGGTCCAATATATCCCTTTCGAGGAAGATACTGATCCCAACTTTACAGGCTATACGATGACGCCGCAGGAATTTGCCGATGAGGAACTCGATGAAAATCAGGAATTCGGAGGAATGCAGCTATGAGCATTAAAAAAATCACTACGAAGGATCTTCGCCGGATGAATGACAGCGATGGACTTGTTCTGCAAGGCTGCGGCGGAGATTTGCAGGAATGGCTGGACGAGATCAATAGTCTGTTTACCGAGGAAAAACTGCTGCTTAACGGAACGAAATTTGAAAACATTTATGCTTTCGAAAACGAAGGTTTGACAAACCTCCTCTTCCCGTTTAACGACAGTGCCAAACTTGACATGGGCAGGCTTGCCATATGGCGGCTTGGTTCTCATGAGCAATTCGGCGGCACATGGCTTTCCGATTATGTTCCCAATCGTCTCAGCGATTTCACAGAGGATGAGGCGGAAAATATAGACGAAGGGATGGTGATGTAGGATGAGTGAGCTTGCATGGCTGCTGGCAGGACTTCTGATCGGCGGCTGTATTGCAGTAACGGTACTCTGCTGTGTGCAGATTAACCGAATAAACAACTATGAGCAGGAAATCAGAAGGCTTCAGCAAAAGCTGAACGACAAAATCTAACAAGCTGGTATCAATCGCCCTGAAAACGATTGGTATCGGCCTTTTTTTATTTCAGGGCGGTTGATGTCGCCAAAGGAGGTGGTGATTATCAAAAGCCCTGTCAGTTGGATGGGAAACAAAACTTCCATCCTTCACATTTTATACGCTTTGTTTTCGCTGAGCTACGGGCGGTATATCGAGCCTTTCGGCGTATCGGGCGCTGTGCTGCTGGGCAAAGCTGTTCCCGACAAGTTTGAAGTTTACAACGATTATAACGCAAACCTTGTCAATCTGTTCCACTGTATGCGTGACCGGCCGATGGAATTCATCCGGGAGCTTGGCTTTCTCAATTTAAACGCAAGAGACGATTTTCTCGTCCTCAAGCGTTTTTTTGAGAAGCAGGAATTTACCGATGAGTTTTTGAAACAGGAGCTTGACCTGACGAACATCCTGCTCCCGGCGCCAAAGGCATCGGAAATCAGGCTGCTGTATAAGACGGCCAAAGAAGATTATGATTTGCGCCGTGCGGTGATGTTCTTAAAGCTCGTCCGCTACAGCTATTCCAGCGGAGGAAAATCCTATGCCTGCCAGCCTTTCAACATTGCAAGCCTGTTTTCTCTGATTGAGCAGCTTGCAAAGAGGCTTGCGAATGCAATCATCGAAAATCAGGATTTCGAGGTGCTGATCCGGCACTATGACCGACCGGACGCTTTTACCTACTGTGATCCGCCGTACTTCACCAGCGAATATGTGTATGAGTGCGGCTTCACATGGGATGACCATGTCCGGCTTCACCGTGCGCTTGCAGAAGCAAAAGGCAAGTGGCTGGTCTCCTATAACGACTGTCCTGAAATCAGGAAATTGTATCAGGACTATAATCAGTTCGGATTTAAGCGAATCCACTCAAAGGAATCGCTTATGAAAAAACAAACAGACATGGAAGAAGTAAAATCCATTGCAAAGATGCTGCTCATGACCGATGTTTATGAAACGAAATTCTCGCCAATCGTTGTGCAGCATCCATGCACTTCCTCCGGTATTGTTGTTTTGCCGGAAAAGGACATCAAGAATTTCAAATCGGTGGATATTACGCAGGATGAGGAAAATCTGCAGGCATGGAGAAAGGCGGTCAGTTCAGCAATCGACCATACGGAAAATCCCTATGAGCTGTACATGATGGTCAATAAGCCTACGGTCTGACATTCCTCAAATATTCAGCTCCCCATTTATCCAAGAAAGATTTCTCTGAAATCCTTTCAAGTGCATGGATTATGTGTGAGGCTCCCCACAATGATCCGGATGTGAGTTTAGGTCGTTATGTTTCAATCCGCCGATCCCCAAGTCCTCATGGATGAGGATGAATACAGGGACTTTCAAGGGCTTAGCGATTGTATCACTGCTGCCGAGAGTGATTCTGTAGCCTCCCTTAAACAAACTTTATGCTATGCTTTCAGGATTTAAGTAAATAACGCCTTTAAGGTCTGAAATTATTTCACTTTTTTCTTTACCGTTCATAAGCTCGGACATGAAATCAAGGTTGACGTCTGCTTTTTCAGAAATGGAAACGGCAAGAGCGTCTGCGGTGGTATCAACGTGCGTTATCCTTACAGGAGGCTGTAATGTACGTTTTGTAAAAATGTCCGATTTACCGATAAGCTTGCCGTCCTTGACCTTTTCCAGTGAAAGAACAAGGGGAAGTGAAACGTCCTCACGGAAAATGTTTCTATTGGTTTTATCATTTAATAATCCGTTTTTCTTTGTGAAATCATCATAAAGCTGATTCAGTTCTGTACGCTTAAAATAACTTTAAGATCGGCAATAGCAAGCAATTAGAAAAAGAGATTTATTAAAAGCGTTAGAGCTTGTGGAAAAGTGATTACAAAATAAAAAATGAAACTTATGAAACTATTGCAAGCGGAGAATAGTCATGTTCCAGATCACGAATTATATAAGCAAGATCAAATTTTATAAATACAGAATTTAGAATAAATGTTGAAATTAAATTTATATTATTTAATATTAAATTAACAAAATTAGTTGCTTTTTTCCATATTTTGTGTTAAAATATAAATATGGCTTTTACATTTATCAAGAAGATTAGTATTATGATGTATAATTGATAAATGGAATGCTAATATTTAAATAAAATTTATAAGGAGGAAGTTGAAAATGTTAAAAATCAAAAAGATATTTTCTACTTTTGTAGGTGTGGCTATGGCAGCCAATGCTTTTATTACCATGCCGATTTCTGCTTTTGCAGATGAAGAAACCAGTCATACATATACATATGACGGTTATGAAGTTTCGTATGACGTTACAAATGCATGGGGAAATACGGAAGTTGTTTCAGTAACATTATCCAATACCGGCGACAGTGCAATTGAAAACTGGATGCTGTATTTTGAACCTAATGGACAGGTACACAACACTGTCAATGTTCAGGAAGCACAGACTTCTACCGGAACAACATATTTTAGAAACAGCGGATATAATGCGAATATTAATCCGGATTCGTCAGTTTCGTTCTGCTATATGGTTGATGACTGTGAAGCTGTGCCGGACAATTTTACGCTTTGTCAGACAAGAGAAGAAAAAGAATCTGGTTACGAAGTTTCACTCAAGGTAAACCAAACTTGGGGAGATTCATTTAATGGTGAAATAATTATTCAGAATAACACTGACAAACCTATTGAGTCGTGGGAACTGACAGTTGATACTAACTTTACTATTACAGAGATAACCAACAGTTGGGCGGCAACTGTAAAAGAGCTTGAGCCTTACAGCTATATGCTGAAAGGTACGTATACCGGAACTGTATATCCAAATTCAAGCGTTTCTCTTGGATTTAACGGTGTAAGATCCGGCGAACCGACAATTACTGATTATTCACTGACGGAAGTGGTTGCAGATGAAAATTTAATTGCAAGTGCAGATAATTATCTTACTTCAAGTGTAAAAGAAATACTGGTAGGAAAAGACAACAGTGAAGTGTATTTCTATCTTAATTCCCTTGAGACAGATACTAATATAACATTGTATGAAAATGATATTCCTGTAGCAGTATTCTATGATGATGGTAATTATGCAGCACATGGTGATGATATTCAGGGTGATGGTATCTATTCTGTAAAGTATAATGTAGATATAAATACTGATATTGATTCATCTAATGTTTATTATGCAAAATCTGATAATAATTTTGCTTCAAATGAGATTTCAGTTGACCTCATCATTCCATTTACAGAAAAGGAATTGTCTGATATGGCATACGTGGACAATGCAATATCAGCTGTTATTAATGACAATAGTTATCAATCTTCTACCATTGATGAGAGAAAAGAATCAATGTTAGACCTTCTTAATGAACTTGATATTAATAATAAGATAGTTGAAGATTCAATTGAAATTGATGAAAAAAATAGCATCTTATCTTTTAAGTATACGAGAGATGTAGTTGGAGATATTCTACTAGAAGAGTTTGATGATGAAACTGACGGTATTGATTTAACTGATTCAATAATGCCAAGTGTAGATGCTGTTAACCTTTTAAATACAACTCAACCATTGAGTCAGGTAAATGTTGCAATATTAAATTCATTTGAAAATACACCATTTAGAACTGATTATTACGAATCTCTAGTTTCTGATTGGACTGAACAGGGATTAAATGTATATTATGACGATACTGTTACAGTAAATGATTTGAAAACCGCATTACTTAATAAACAAGTTATTTCATTAAGCGGACACGGAACAATTGAACGTTTTTGTCTTAATGGTGAAGATGAAATTGCAAATTCAGAGAAAGATCAAGAATATGAGACCGATATATTAAAGGGTAGAATAGTTAAAAGCTATAATTACGGCAAGACCTATTTTATTAAGCCTGAATTTTTTAGCTATTATTATGATAAAGGCTCTTTAGATGGTAGTTTTATTTTTGGAAATTCCTGTTCACTCATGGGGCATGGTGAAAAAATTAATGAAGCATTTGCCAACGCATTTTTAGGTGCTTCTGCAGAAGGATTTGTAGGTTATTGTAATAATGTTGAATCAGGATACTCAAGAAATGTCATGAGAAGTTATTTTGAAGCATTGATGACCGGAGTTACTTCAGCTGAAGCTCTTGATATGTCTGTTTCAGAACATGGAGAACATTGTTATTGCGGAGCATACCCGGTGTTACGTGGAGATCCTAATGCTATACTAATAGGAACAGATATTGAAAATGGTGATTTTGAAGGATATACCCAAAAATATGTTTCTACACCGCTAAGTTGGAAATGTACTGGTGATGTTCGTGTATTATCCAAATTAGGTGATGATATTATTCCTTATGACTCAAGAATGGCTTTCTTATCAACAGGAATAGGCTCTAAGGAAGAAAGTTATATTTCTGGAACGCAAGGTAGTTCCATGTCTCAGATTGTAAAGGTAGGTAGCTATTCCACACTTAGTTTTAATTATGATGTTGTTTCAGAAGAACCTGAAGAATGGGTCGGATCTATATATAATGATAAATTTGAGATTCAAATTCTTGATGAAAATGATAACATACTTTCTAGTGAAATAATTGAAGCTGTAAATACGTCAACTTGGTATTCCGTAAGTGGAATTAATTTTGATGGCGGAGATGATACAGTATATCATACTGGTTGGGCAACTAAAACAATAGATATTTCTAACTATCAGAATAAAATTATTCAAGTTCGCTTTTTGGTATATGATGTCGGAGATTCCATTTATGATACCGCAACTGTTTTAGATAATATTAGATTGAACTAATATTTTTATTATTTAGATATCATAATTAGATAGAAAATATTATATAATTAAAATAAGTGTTGACTTTTTAAGCATCACTCTGTTTTATAAATATAAAACTAATGAAAGGAAGTTATTACTTATGAAAAAAATATGTAAAGTCACTAATTCTGCTCTTGTTAGTGGAGCATTACTTTTATCGTTGATTGGTATTACCCCGGTGCATGCTTTAGAAACAGGAGATGATTCTTCATTAAAAAATGTATCAAACTCAGATTCATACGTTTCAGATCCACACGTTGATGAAAGGGTTTTGAGTGCATCAAAAAAAGAAATTCTTGTTGGAAAAGACAGTGATGAAGTGATTTTCTATTTTGAAACGCTTATTGATTCTGATGAGTATGTATTATATCAAAATGATGTTCCGATAGGTTATTTGGTTGACAGCGGAAATTATGCTCAGGATGGTGATGATATCAAGGGTGATGGCATTTATTCGATTAAAATTACTGTTGATGTTACAGGTAATAATGCCAAACCTACAGAAAACAGTAAAATAGTATATAATACATATAGTGTTCGATGTGGCGATTCACTTGTTTCTAATGAGATATCAATCGATTTGATTACGCCTTTTTCTGACCAGGATCTTATTGATATGTCTGTAGTAGATAATGATATTGACGAACTTGTGAAAAGTGATAAATTTAAGTCGATGAACCAACAGGAAAAGATAGATGCTTTAATGGAACTGTTGACAACTCTTTCAGAAAATAAATTAGTAAATTCAATTGTATTAAGTGAGGATCGAATTGAATTTATCTATTCTTCCGATGCGTCAGGAATGATCTTATTTAGTTCTTTTGGTGAAGGAATTGATGGTATTATAACAGGAGATGCGAACGGTGACGGAAAGCTTGCAGCAAGCGATGCAGCATTTATCGCAAAAGAGCTTGCAGAAGCATCAATTAACAGTGAAAAGATAACAGCTGAGGCTTATCCGGCTATGGATTTCAATCAGGACGGTCAGGTTACAGCCAAGGATGCAGCGGATATTGCAAAGTATTTGGCAGAGCAGTCGATAAAGCAATAAATAATAATCATTGATTCTCAAAAACAAATACTATAGCAATGAAACGTCAGAATGTGATCACAGGAAGTGCAGAGCTTTTGACTGAATAAAGAGGACAGAATTCTTTTTAAACTAAAAAATACTGTTCAACATAAGTAAATTGATTTTATAAAAAAAGCACGTCATGAGACGTGCTTTTTTATTATTATTTGCCAACGGCGAATTCATCAAAGTTTCATGCTTATTATCTTTTACTAGATTGATGTATTAATAATTATGCCGCAGTATATTATTATGTTTCATAAGTAGACAGTATACGCTGCGCAACTTCCTTACGGGTCTGACGGGTATCCATAGCCTGTTTTTCAATATATCTGTGAGCCTGTGGTTCAGAAAATTTTAAGTATTGGATCAAGCAGCATTTGGCTCTGTTAACAAGACGTATTTCTTCTATTTTGGTCTGTAGCTTAAAATTTTCATTCTGAAGTCCCAGCATTCGTGAACGTGTTGCAGAAACAAGTCTTACCGACTGGTGAAAAACAACTTTGTTTACCGGTTTTGGAACGACGCATACTCCATAACAGCTGAGTTTGTCTGATACATCTTCTGAAATATCCGATTTACAAATAAGTATGATGCCAGAATTTGAACATTCTGCCGCCTTTATTGAAAATTCATGCCCGAACTCATCAGTAAGAGGTGTGTTAATAACAATAAGCTCATATTCGGTTTGATTTATGCAGCGGCGTGCGTCGTTTCCGCTTTTTGTATTAGTAATTTGATTGTATCCTGATTCCCGCAAAAGCTGTGATAATAATGTTATGCCTTTATCTGAACCTGAAGCCAAAAGCACTCTTTCCATAAAATTCCACAACCTTTAAATACAATTAAAATAAAATTCATCTTCAAATTTAGATTTATCATCTGCCAAATTATATTTTGTAAGAGTATATGATAAGTGTGAGAACATTGTTTCATAAATTTCTTCAGACAGATTATTTTTAACAAAATCGCTTTTTTCAGCAATGGCAACAGCTTCTTCAAGGGTTCCCGGAAGCTCGTCAAAATTAGAAGTAGAACCGCATGTAAACGTTTTTTCGCTTAACGGCATTTTATTTTCAATGCCTTCAAATCCGGCTGCGAGAAGCAGTTTGAATACTATATAAGGATTGCATGAAGCGTCTGCGGAACGCACTTCTATTCTTGGGTGTTTTCCGGCAGTATAAGGAATTCTGATAAGCTGTGAACGGTTTTCAAATGACCAGTTTACATATTTTGGAGCAAAATGCTCTCCCAAACGCTTATAAGAATTGGTTATAGGATTAAGAAAACATGTTATTTCCCTTATTCTGTTTAAAATTCCCGCAACAAACTGACTGCCGAGCTCAGTTTGGGTTTCCGGAGTAGGAGAAAAAATGTGTTCGCCGTTCTTTTTTATAGCTATTCCTATATGCAGTCCGCTTCCGAACTGGTTTTCCAGAGGTTTAGGCATGAAAGTTGCAAACAGACCGTTTTGTGCCGCAACATTTTTAACGACAGTTTTGTAGTATACCATGTTATCGGCAGATGTCAAAGCATCACTTCTTTTAAAATCGATTTCATTCTGTCCTGCGCCGTAGGTATGCCGTGAACTTTGGGGATTAAATCCCATTTCTTCAAGAGAAAGACAGATTTCACGTCTTACGTTTTCACACTTGTCCAGCGGAGCGATATCAAGGTAACCTGCATTGTCATGAGGAATTTTTGTAGGTTCTCCGTTTTCGTCTGTATTGAACAGATAAAACTCGCATTTTGTATCAATTTCGCAGCTATAATTTTTTCGTTTTAAGTTATCAATATAACTGCTGAGTTCATTTCTTAGGTCGCCTTTATAATCAGAGCCGTCAGTACATTTAATGTTGCAGAAAAAACGTATAACCCGACCTGTTTTGGGCCTCCACGGAAGAACAGAAAGAGTAGATATATCCGGAAAAAGCAGAAGATCGGAATGGCATCCGGCAAGAGTTGTTGCGTCAAAAGGAATGCCGTGTTCAAAAGCGTAGGGAAGCTCGTCAGGCATAATGGCGATATTTTTCAGATTACCATGGATATCAGCAAAAGTAAGTCTGATAAATTTAACGTCGTTTTCCTCTACAAAGCTTAATATTTCTTTAGGTGTGTAATTCATATCACTAAACTCCGTTTTCAAATATTAATATACAAAAATAAAGCAGGGATAGCTTCAATTCTATCCCTATTATTATACGATATTTTTTAACCGATGTAAATAGTACAGATTAAAATCATAGTATTTTTATTTACTTAATAATCAGAATAAAGGCGTTCACTAGTACTGTTTCAATTGGATGCAATACTGATGAACACCTTTGTTCTATTTTTAATATAATACTATATTTTTACTAAAATGTCAAGAAAATTCTTAAAAAAATATAGTATTATATATATGCGGGTGTTGAGGACGGAAATAAAAATATTTTTTTTGAAAAAATGCTTGACAAATTGAAATATTTGTTATATACTTAAAACATAGACAGCAAAGGTGCTGAGAAAGAAGTTAAAATTTCTTTTTCAGTACCTTTTTTTATTTTCCGGAAAAGCAGTCAATAAATACATATTTTGGAGGATGATTAATATGGATGCTACTTTTAATGTATGGTTTTTAATCGGCGCTGCGCTGGTATTTTTCATGCAGTGCGGATTTGCAATGGTGGAAACCGGCTTTACAAGAGCAAAAAATGCCGGTAATATTATAATGAAAAACCTTATGGATTTCTGTATCGGAACTGTTGTATTTATTTTAATAGGCTTTGGCTTGCTTTTCGGTGAAGATGCAGTGGGTCTTATCGGTAAACCAGGCTTTGATATTTTTACAAATTATCAGAATTTTGACTGGTCAAATTTTGTTTTTAATCTTGTGTTCTGTGCTACAACTGCTACAATTGTTTCAGGCGCTATGGCAGAAAGAACAAAGTTTATTTCATATTGTGTTTATTCAGGTGTTATTTCAGCTCTTATTTATCCGATTGAGGCTCACTGGATCTGGGGCGGCGGCTGGCTGTCTCAATGGGGATTCCATGACTTTGCAGGTTCATGTGCAATTCACATGGTAGGCGGTATTTCCGCATTGATTGGCGCTAAAATCCTCGGACCTCGTATTGGTAAATTTGAAAAGAAAAACGGTAAAATTACTAAAGTTCACGCAATTCCGGGACACTCTCTTACACTCGGTGCATTAGGATGTTTTATTCTTTGGTTTGGATGGTACGGATTTAACGGAGCTGCTGCAAAAACTGTAGAAGGTCTTGGTTCAATATTCGTAACAACGACAATTGCCCCCGCAGTTGCAACATTTGTTTGTATGATATTTACATGGCTTAAATACGGCAAGCCTGACGTTTCAATGTGTCTAAATGCTTCGCTTGCAGGTCTTGTCGGAGTTACAGCAGGTTGTGATGTTGTTGACGCTTTAGGTGCAACAGCAATCGGTGTGGTTTCCGGTTTGCTTGTTCCGTTTGGCGTATGGCTTCTTGATCATAAGCTGCATATAGACGATCCTGTCGGCGCTGTAGCAGTACATATGATGAATGGTATCTGGGGTACTATAGCCGTAGGTCTTTTTGCAACAGGCAATGCTCCTGAAAATGCAACATATGACGAACCTTTTAAAGGCTTATTCTATGGCGGAGGTTTTGATCTTCTCGGTAAACAGCTTGTAGGTATTCTTGCAGTCGGCGCATGGACAGCCGTTACAATTACAATTACATTCCTTGCAATCAAAGCTACAATCGGACTCAGAGCTTCCAAGAGAGAAGAAATTATTGGTCTTGATGCTACAGAGCATAATCTTCCATCCAGCTATGCTGACTTTATGCCGTCGTTTGAAAGTGTTACAGAAATGCAGACTCAGGGTGCAAAGGCTGGGGTAAATACTGCCGGAGTCGTACCTGTGGCACAGGCTGTTCCGGTTTCCGTTGAAACTAAATCTACAGCTCCGTCAGACGGAACGCCTAAGCTGACAAAGCTATCAATTATCTGCAAACCGGAAAAACTTGAAACGCTTAAATCATCTCTCAGTTCTATAGGCGTAAAAGGCATTACAGTAACTAACGTTATGGGATATGGTACTCAGAAGGGTCAAAAGACATATTACCGTGGTGTTGAACGTGATGAAGTTCAGCTGCTTCCTAAAACAAAGGTTGAAGTTGTTGTTTCCAAAGTACCAGTTGATACGGTCGTTAATACCGCTAAACAAGCTTTATATACCGGTAATATCGGCGACGGTAAGATCTTTATCTTTGACGTAGAAAATGTTGTAAAGGTTAGAACAGGTGAAGTTGGTTTTGATGCCCTTCAAGGAGAAGATGAAGAATCATTTTAAATATAAAAAATCCCTTGATTTTCAAGGGATTTTTTATTTATGATATTGTTAATAAAATGTTAATAAAATGTTAATAAAAAAGCAATAAAATAAAATCGTGAATATTGTATAATATAATTATTGCAATGTGTATTTTTTTATATATTTTTACTGTTAAGAGAGGAAGGATATTTATGAAGAGTTCAGGTATATTGAACAAAATTAAAGCTGCAGCAGTCAGTATATCGGTACTGGCGGCTGCTTTGGTTTCGCCGGGCGCCTTGTCGGAAGATTCTGCCGACGCTGCGGAAAGTATTAACTATGCCAAGGCTTTGCAGTATTCGCTTTATCTTTATGACGCTAATATGTGCGGATCTGAGGTGGGAGAAAAATCACAGCTAGACTGGCGTGACGACTGTCATACTTATGATTCTAAGGTTTCAACGCCGTACGGAACAATGGATTTAAGCGGCGGTTATCATGACGCAGGCGATCATGCAAAATTCGGTCTGCCGGCAGCATATTCTGCCACTATGCTTGGTTGGGGGTATTATGAATTTAAAGACGCATATACCCAGACAGGTCAGGCGAATCACCTCAAAACAATAACGGATTATTTCTGTGATTATTTCAAGAGATGTACGGTATTTAACGGAACTTCTGTTAAGGCTTTCTGTTATCAAGTTGGCGATGGTAATACTGATCATGACGAATGGAAATCACCTGAAAGTCAGACTCTTGCAAGACCTGCATATTTTGCTGATTCAAGTAATCCATGTACCGATGTAGTTGCAGAAACAGCAGCTGCGCTTGCTATGAATTACCTGAATTTTAAAAATGAAGAAGATCTTTATTATGCAAAGGCTCTTTATGAGTTTGCAAAGACAAATAATAAGGGAAACCATAATTCCGCTCCGTTTTATCAAGGCACATGCTATCTGGACGATCTGGCACTGGCTTCAATTATTCTATATAAGGCAACAGGAACTTCTTCATATAAAACCGATTGTGCAAATTGGATCAGTCAGTCTAACTGGGCGTATACAACTCAGCAGCCGCTATGTTGGGACAGTGTGTGGCCTGCTGTGAATGCGATATATGCAAACGAGTGGAACAGGGTGGCTGAAAATATTGACGTACTTAAGGGAAAAGCTAATTCCGAGGGCTATGCTTGTCACGATAATTGGGGATCGGCAAGATATAATACAGCTGAGCAGCTTATATGTCTGGTATATGATAAATATAATAATTCAAATTCTTATACGACATGGGCGAAAGGTCAGATGGAGTATCTTTTCGGAAACAATAAACTTGGAAATTGTTATATGGTAGGTTATAGCAGTAATTCAGTAAAGCATCCGCACCATAGAGCAGCAACAGGCTTTACTAATTTTCCGTCAGAAAATAAGGGAAAAGAACATGCATATGTGCTTGTAGGCGCTCTTGTAGGCGGCCCTGACAGAGACGGAAATTATTACGATGTTACTGATGAATACCACTATACAGAAGTATCTGTTGACTACAATGCCGGGTTTGTGGGTGCTTTGGCAGGACTTTATCTGAAATATGGTTCAGGACAGTCTGTGGATTCAAGTATTCCAGGTGTTTCCGGATCAACCCCTGTAGTTACTACACCGGCAGTTACAACAACTCCAGTTGTTACAAAACCAATTATAACATCAGCTTCAACCAGTTCTTCGTCATCTTCAACTTCATCAAAAGTGACACAAGAAATTACAACTACATCAAAGTCTGTTGTTACCAGTACTTCTGCAACAGGCGGGGCTGATAGCGGAACAAAGGTTGTTAATGTAAATACCTCGCTTAATTATTCCAGTGACAATAATAAGATGTATAAAGTAAATATTTCTGATTTAGTACCAAGCGGAGCAAAAGCAGAAAAATTTATTATAAAGCTTTCTGCTAACGGTAATATTGGTTCTCCGTCTATCGGCGGCGGAATTTCAGTGACTAACAATACTAATAATTGGCTTGATTTAAACGGAATTCAGAATTTCAGCGGTTCGTCGGGTACAATAGAATTTGATGTTTCTTCAATTAAGAATGATATTCAATACGATGGAGGTATTTTCCAGATAGGATACTGGTGGGGAGAACAGTCAAATATAAATGTTGATTCAATAACATGTATTTATACTTCTGAAAGTCAAGCGGTTACTACTGCTTCAACTGCGGTTACTACCAGAAAAACCACGGTGTCTTCAACTGTTTCAACTAAGATAACGGCTGGTACTACTACTGCTGCAACGACGCCGGATTACGGCGACATTGACTGGGATAAGGTAAAGTACGGTGATGTTAATCAGGACGGTTATGTAGATTCGGCTGATATAGTTGTTATTAATAAATACCTGTTGAGTCAAGTTGAATATCCGATGAAAAATGCAACTGCTATGGAAAATGCGGATTGTGACCGTGACGGTGAAATTACAACCAAGGATTCATTTGTGATAATAAATTGCGCTTTGGGATTAATTAATGAAAGTCAAATTGGAAAATAATTAAAATACAGACCGCAAAATAACCAGGTTTTAAATTTATATTTATAGGTATTGACAAAATAAGAGCATAAGTGTATAATATAGACAAGAAATAAATTCGCCTTATCAAGAGCGGTGGAGGAACAGGTCCTGTGAAGCCCGGCAACCTAATTGTGATATAATCAAGAAAGGTGCTAATTCCTGCGGTTTATCCGAGAGATGAGGATTTTAATAAAAATCACAGTGTCCGGATATGATTCGGACACTTTTTCTTTTATACAGGGTGAATTTTTCTTGAAATTTTGAAAGGAGGCTGCCAAATGGCAGCGAAAAGAAATGGCAAAAAAATTTTTTACATCTGAATCAGTTACTGAAGGACATCCTGATAAAATCTGCGATCAGGTATCTGATGCAATTCTGGATGCCCTTCTGGAGCAGGATCCTAATTCGAGAGTAGCTTGTGAAACTGTCTGCACAACAGGTATGGTAATGTGCATGGGCGAAATAAGCACTAAAGCTTATGCTGATATTCCGAAAATTGTAAGAGAGGTTATTGTTGATATCGGATATGATCGGGCTAAGTATGGATTTGATGGCTATACATGTTCAGTGATTACAACAATCGACGAGCAGTCGGGCGATATTGCAATGGGTGTGAACGAGGCGCTTGAATCAAAGGAAGGCGATATGTCGGACGATAATTCAACAGGCGCCGGCGATCAGGGACTTATGTTCGGATATGCCTGCAATGAAACTCCGGAGCTTATGCCTATGCCGATTTCTATGGCTCATAAGCTTGCGCTGAAGCTTACCGAAGTAAGAAAGGACGGTACCTTGCGTTACCTTCGTCCTGACGGAAAAACGCAGGTTACTGTTGAATATGATGATGATAAGCCGGTAAGAATTGAAACTATTGTAGTTTCATCACAGCATGCTCCGGAAATCACACTTGATCAGATAAAGAAAGATATTATTGAATATGTAATCAAACCTGTTGTTCCGGCAGAGCTGATTGACGAAAATACTAAATATTATATTAACCCTACAGGTCGTTTTGTAATTGGCGGTCCTCAGGGCGACAGCGGTCTTACAGGAAGAAAAATTATAGTTGATACTTACGGCGGTTATTCCCGTCACGGCGGCGGAGCATTTTCAGGTAAGGATCCTACAAAGGTTGACAGATCTGCGGCATATGCGGCGAGATATATTGCCAAGAATGTTGTTGCTGCCGGACTTGCAGATAAGTGTGAAGTTCAGCTGGCATATGCAATAGGAGTTGCCAAACCTGTTTCCATACTTATTGACACATTCGGTACGGGAAAGGTTGACGAAGAGAAGCTTTCAGCTGCTGTTGACAAGGTGTTCGATCTTCGTCCTGCCGCAATCATCAAGATGCTTGATTTAAGAAAGCCTCAGTATAGAAAGCTTGCCGCTTACGGTCATATGGGACGTGAAGATTTAGGCGTTGTATGGGAAAAAACTGATAAAGTTGACGCAATAAAAGAGGCTTTGGCGGAACTATAATTTTTAGTAAATGTTGATAAAGCCCGTTAATACGGGCTTTATTTATGATTATAAAAAGGAGGAATAAAAATGCAGTTAAGAAAAATGTTCAGCGGAATTTTGACTGCTGCGGTTTCCTTTACGGCGGTGTTATGTATTGGTCAGAATAGAAGCGATAATCCTGTAAGAGTATCTGCGGCGGAGGAGCCGGTAAAAATTATGGCGTTGGGCGATTCCATAACAGACGGTTATTTCGGGACCGACGGATATCGCAAATATTTTTATCACAATATGACTGAAATGGGTCATGACATTGATATGGTCGGCGCAAAGGATTACAGCGGCTGGAATCCCTCATATACTGACAGTAACGGGGTGACCTTTGAGTATGACGGAGACCATTCCGGCTACAGCGGATATGCAATTCAGTATATGACCGGTACTGAAACAAGACAAGGACTGTTGGAAACAGTGCAGAGTACTGATATGATAAAAAAATGCGATCCGGATATTGTTTTGCTGCAAATCGGAACAAACGATATTTTAAGCAATTATAATGAAGGTATAATAGACCGTCTTGAAAATCTTGTAAACGTTATACTTGAAGATATGAATGATTCTGATGACGTTGTTTTTGTTTCTACTATTCCGTATATGGACGTTTTAATGGTTTATGATTGGTTCTGGTCATACGGGGAGGTTAAATCCGATAATTCTCAGGAGGACTTTGCAAAGATTGTTCATGGATATGTAGACAGTTACAATGATCAGATAAAGCAGATGGTAACGGAAATGCAGACGCAGGGAAAACCCATAAAATTTGCAGATATCAACAGTGTTATTGATCCGTCAACTGATTTGCAGGATGGTATTCACCCTAATGAGACAGGCTATCAAAAAATGGGAACTTACTGGTCAAATCTTGTGGATGATTATTTGAGTACTGAGCCTGAAACTACAACTGAGGAAACAACATCGGCTGATAAGTATAAAAAAGGCGATGTAAATACTGACGGTGAGATTAATGTTTCTGATATGATTGTTTTACAGAAATATCTGCTGAAAAAAGGCGGTATTCTTCCGGAACAGACTTACTATGCAGATATGGACAATAATAACATGCTGAATATATTTGACAGTATTCAGCTGAAACGTTTGCTGATATTAAACGAATAAAAAATAAGAATCCTCCCTTTTGGAGGATTCTTATTTTAATATACAAATAATTCCGTTAATAATAATCAGAATATGAACAATCAGTAATGCCGGAACCAGTATGTAAAACTTAGGATGTTTGGTTTTATGTCTGAAAATTTTCATACCGGCTGCTGCACCGAAGCTTCCTCCAATAAAGGCAGATAAAAGAAGTGCAGATTCTGAAATTCTCCATTGGTGCTTTATAGCACGCTGCTTATCAATATAAAACATAGATATTGATATAATATTAATTAGTATAAAATACAAAATAAGTATTAACGGAAACCTCATAAAGCCGTTACCGATAAATTCAGCAATTTTAAATAAAGTATTCAATTTTGTATCCTTTCAAACTGTTTGGGCAGAGCAGTATATTTCCGCTCTGCCCCTAAGCTAATTATAACATACATATAGCCATGATTCAATAGACAGATTACTTCTTAACTGATTTTTTAATAAACTTAATAAGCTGAATTAAAATCAATGTGCCAATTGATGTGGCTGCAATCATTATAATCTGTACAATATTTAAAGGTTCAGCTTTAAATATTGTAGAAACTGCCGGTACAAACAATACTAAAGCCAGCAGTAAAACACCGATTCCGAAAGCTCCGAAAATAAATTTATTGTTGAAAAACTTTTTGGTAAATAAAACAGGGTTATCAGATTTGCAGTTGAAACCATGAATCAAACGTGAAAGACATATACTCGCAAAGGCCATAGTACTTCCTACGGCAGGACTTGTTTGCAGTCCGAAAAGGAAACATGCAGCAGAAGCCGCTGCAATAATAAGTCCTTCTGACATTACACTCAGAATAAATGATTTTGTAAGAATGGATTCGTTGATAGGACGTGGCTTTTCTTTCATTACATCATTGGTATGAGGTTCAAGACCGAGAGCGATTGCCGGAAGTGAATCGGTCAGCAAATTGATAAATAAAAGATGAACGGCGGCAAAAGGTACAGGAAGCGCAAAAATTGAGGCGAAAAGTACTACAAGTATCCCCGCCGTATTTCCGGAGAGAAGAAATTGAATGGAACGTTTTATATTGGCATAAATATTACGTCCGTTATTTACTGCTTTAACAATTGTTGCAAAATTATCATCAGCTAAGACCATTGAAGCGGCGTCCTTGGAAACCTCTGTACCCGTAATGCCCATTGCGACGCCTATGTCAGCCTGTTTCAACGCCGGAGCGTCGTTTACGCCGTCTCCTGTCATGGCAACAATGTTTCCTCTTTCCTGCCATGCTTTGACTATTCTGATTTTATGCTCCGGAGAAACTCTTGCATAGACAGATTTTGTCGGAACATATTCCTTTAACTGCTCATCGGTAATATTGTCAATTTCACTGCCCTCTGCCGCTTCGGAATAGTCTTTTAATATACCGATTTCTTTTGCGATAGCAGCGGCTGTTACCTTATGGTCTCCGGTTATCATAACGGGTTTTATTCCAGCGCTGATACACTCGGCTACTGCTGCTTTAGATTCTTCTCTGGGCGGATCCATCATTGCAATAATTCCCATGAAAGTAAGACCGGATTCATCTTTAACAGAGATATCTGCACTTTCTATTTCTTTATATGCAAATGCCAGAAGTCTCAGTCCTTGAGCTGAAAGTTGAGCAGTTATCTCAGAAATGGCAGATTTTTCTGGATCAGTAAGATTCATTCGGTCAAGCAGAATGTCTGCCGCACCTTTTGTGATCATTGTAAGGACGCCGTTTACATTGTGAACTGTAGACATAATCTTTCTGTCTGAATCAAATGGAATTTCTGTAATACGGGGATATTTTTCACGGATATATTTAAAATTGAAATTATACTTTAACCCGAAATTGACTAACGCTGTTTCTGTGGGATCGCCGATTTCTTTTCCGTCCTTACAGACAGCGTCGTTACAAAGAATGCTTGAAAGAAGAAGTCTTTTTTGATGATTGATATCAAAGTTACCGTTTTCACAGTCAATTATTTCGTTATCTACATAGAATTTTTTTACGGTCATTTTATTTTGAGTCAGCGTACCTGTTTTGTCAGAACATATTACAGAAACGCTGCCAAGACCTTCAACAGCATGAAGCTTTCGTATTATAGCATTTTCTTTTGACATCTTTTGAGTACCAAAAGACAGTACAATTGTAACGATTGAGCTTAAAGCTTCCGGAATAGCGGCAACGGCCAGAGCTACGGCAAACAAGAACGAATTCATTATATCTTCGCCACGGAAAACATTAAGTCCGAAAACCAGTGCGCAGATAATAAGAATTCCTATAGAAAGCTTTTTTCCGAAGCTGTCAAGATTTGCTTGAAGGGGAGTTTTTCTTTCCTTTGCACTGTTGATAAGTCCTGCAATTTTTCCGACTTCAGTATTCATACCGATATCGGTAACGAGAAATTTTCCTCGTCCGTACGTAACAAAACTTCCGGAATACACCATATTTATTCTGTCGGCAAGAGGAAGATCATGATCAAATGTTTCATCGGATTTTTCAACGTTCAGACTTTCGCCAGTCAGTGCGCTTTCGTTTACTTTAAGACTGGCATTTTCAATAATACGCCCGTCAGCACATATATAGTCGCCGGCTTCCAGTAATACAATATCTCCGATAGTTACCTGTTCTGAAGGAATGATAACAGTATTTCCGTCACGTAATACCTTTGCACTGGGAGCAGAAAGCTTTTTCAGACTGTTTAGAGATTTTGCCGCTTTGACTGTCTGTACTGTGCCGAGAATGGCATTAAGAGTAATTACCGCAATTATTACAACAGTACTTTCAACATCTCCGAGTATTGCTGAAACAACTGCGGCGGCAATAAGTATAATAACTAAAAAGTCTTTAAACTGTTCCAGAAAAATCATAAAAATACTTTTTGATTTTTCTTCAATTAGTTCATTTTTGCCGTATTTTTCCTGATTTTTGTTTGCTTGTGCTGAACTCAGTCCGGTTTCAGAAGAACTCAGTTCAGCAAGCAATGTGGCTTTAGATTTCTGATAATTTTCTTTCATTTTTTTCTCCTTATTTTTTAGGGAAATAAAAAAGACTTTTGCCGAAATCAACTATTAAATACGTTAATAACTGATTTCAACAAAAGTCTTGCCGTTTAGATATGCTACGGACTGGTAAAGCAGTCGTACTGACGCAGACATAAACAGGAAATCCTGCCGGCTACTCCCTTTTATTTGAGTACAATTATATATTATAATTGACAGTTTGTCAAGAGCAAAATTAAATATTTATGTATTTTTATTTGACATTAAGTTTAGTGTATGGTAAAATATAAATATTATTATAAAGGAATAGCGAACGATATGAAAATGAATAAAAAAATTATAAATCTTTTAGCGTCTGTGATATGCATTTCAAGTATTGTCGGTGTTCAGCCTACAGTTTTAGCAGTAACTGAAGATATGACAAATAAATCAAGTGATTTATCTGTGTCGGGTACAGCTGACATTATAGCGTCAGGAGAGTGCGGAGCATACGGCGATAATCTTATGTATAAGTTGAACTCCGAAGGTGTTTTAACAATAAGCGGTCAAGGCGAAATGGCTGATTGGTTTACAAATACAGTGCCATGGAAGGATTACAAAAATAGCGGTAAGATAACCAGAGTAATAATTCATGAGGGTGTAACATCTGTATCGACTAAAGCTTTTGTTTCTTGCGAGAGTTTGGAATATGCGTTTATACCTAGCTCTATGAAAGATATTGACGGCTTTACAGCATGTTCTTCTCTAAAAAGTATCAATTTACCGGAGGGACTGGAGACAATTGGAATTCAGGCATTTTGCGATTGTGACAGTCTGAAAACCGTAATCATTCCTTCAAGTGTTAATAGTATCGGATTCGGCGCTTTTGAATGGTGTGATTCATTAACTGAAATAAAAGTAAAATCCAATAATGCGTATTTTACAGATATTAACGGAGTACTTTACAACAAGGATAAGACGAAGATAATACAGTATCCTAAAGCTAAAACACAAACTTCGTATATAATTCCTTCAAGTGTAACTACAGTAGGTAGGGACGCCTTTGAAGAATGTGAAAATCTTAAAAGTATTATTCTTCCTGAAAAACTTACATCAATAGAAGAAAGTGCATTTAGCAGCAGCGGTATAAAAACAATTGAAATACCAGCAGGCGTTACAACTATAAGTAGGTCTGCGTTTAACAGTTCGTTTATCGAAAGTATAGTGCTTCCAAACAATATTGTAAAAATAGATGAAATGGCTTTCAGAAACTGCAAAAACCTTAAAAAAATATTTATTCAGAATCCTCAATGTGAAATTGATGATAGCTTTGGTACTATATGCAGTAATCTGGCTTTTGAGAATGCATATAGACAATTCGACGGTATTATTTACGGCTATGAAAATTCTACAGCTCATGCTTATGCACAAAAATATGAATATCCTTTTTCTGCCTTTATTTATGGTGACGCTAACAGTGACGGTAAGCTTACAGCCGGTGACGCCGCATTTATAGCGAAAAATCTTGCAGAGCAGAAGGGTCATACATTGCCTGCATATGCAGACTTTACAGGTGACGGTAAAGTAACCGCTTATGACGCAGCAATGATTGCAAAGTATCTTGCAGAACAAAGTCTGAAAAATTAAAAAAACTATTGACAAATTTGTAAAAATGTGATAAAATAACTTTTAGCCGCATGTGTACGGTTTTGAAGTTATGTTTTTATAACACCGTAACTCAGCGAGTTTTATAGAAAAGGCAGGTGCCGGAAAATGTACGCAGTTATTGAAACAGGCGGTAAGCAGTATCAGGTTAAAGAGGGAGATACTCTTTTTATCGAAAAGCTTAACGTTGAAGCAGAACAGTCAGTAAATTTTGACAAGGTAGTAGCAGTAGGAACAGATAATGGTCTTACAGTTGGTGCTCCATATGTTGAAAACGCTGTTGTTGAAGCTAAGGTTTTAAAGAACGGTAAGGCTAAGAAAATTACTGTTTTTACTTACAAGCCTAAGAAGGGTGAAAAGAAGAAACAGGGTCACAGACAGCCTTATACACAGGTTAAGATTGAAGCTATTAAGGCATAATTTATGATCGTCGCTGAATTCTTCAGAAAAAACGGCGAAATTACCGGTTTTAAAGTAAGCGGACATGCAGGATATGATGAATCCGGAAGAGATATTGTATGTGCCGGCGTATCTTCTGCGGTTATGATGACGGCAAATCTGATAACAGAAATTTTCAGATTTGAAGCGGAAGTATCGGCGGTCGACGATACGGTTACTTTAAAAACTGATATTCCGTGTAATGATGTTTTGCAGGGCATTTATAAGGGTCTTGCTTTGCAGATTGAACAGATATTATTGGAATTTAACGGAACGATTAAAATGAAATATTCGGAGGTGTAATAGATGCTTAAGATCAGTATGCAGTTCTTTGCTCATAAAAAAGGTTCAGGTTCTACAAAAAACGGACGTGATTCTGAATCCAAGAGACTTGGTGTTAAGAGAGCAGACGGTCAGTATGTAGTAGCAGGTAATATTCTGGTACGCCAGAGAGGTACGCATATTCACCCTGGCGAAGGCGTAGGTATCGGTTCTGACGATACTTTATTTGCTAAAGTTGACGGCAGAGTCAGATTTGAACGTGTTGGACGCGACCGTAAGAAGGTAAGCGTTTACGCTGAACAGTAATCAGTTACTTCGGTTCATTAAAATCCCGGGCTTCTTGGCTTGGGATTTTGTTGTATAAAATTAATGACTGGAATTTATGAGGTGAAATATGTTTGTTGATAAAGCGAAAATAAAAATTAAAGCAGGAAACGGCGGAGACGGTGCAATATCATTTCATCGAGAAAAATACGTGGCTGCGGGCGGTCCGGACGGCGGAAACGGCGGAAAAGGCGGAGATGTGATTTTTGTGGCAGACGACAATTTTTCATCTCTTATTGATTTCAGATATAAACGTAAATATGTTGCTCAGAACGGTGAAAACGGAGGAGCGAAAAGATGTACGGGAAAAAGTGCTCCGGATTTAATAATCAAGGTTCCCAGAGGAACAGTGATAAAGGACGCTGAAACCGGACGAATTATGGCGGATATTTCTACGGACGAACCTCAGATACTTGCTCATGGCGGAAGAGGAGGCAGGGGAAACTGTAATTTTGCCACTTCTACCAGACAAATTCCGAGATTTGCAAAGCCGGGTTACCCCGGAGAAGAATTTGAAGTAACTCTGGAGCTTAAACTTATAGCAGATGTGGGACTTGTAGGGTTTCCAAATGTAGGAAAATCCACTCTTATATCTGCGGTAAGCGCAGCAAAACCTAAAATTGCCAATTATCATTTTACTACCCTCACTCCGGTTCTTGGGGTAGTTAAGGTAAGCGAGGAAAAATCCTTTGTAATGGCTGATATTCCCGGACTTATAGAAGGAGCCAGCGATGGTGTGGGACTGGGACATGAATTTTTAAGGCACGTAGAAAGATGCAGACTGATCGTGCATGTTTTGGACGCATCAGGAGTTGAGGGAAGAGATCCGCTTGAGGATTTCGACATTATCAATTCTGAACTTGAAAATTTCAGCAGTGAGCTAGCACAGTGCCCGCAGATAGTTGCCGCAAATAAATGCGATATGGCAGATGAAAAGCAGATTGAACATATCAGAAATTATATAGAACAAAAGGGTATGAAATTTTTTGCTGTTTCTGCTGCAACAACTCATGGTACAAAAGAGCTGATAAATGAGGTTGCGGCTGAATTGGAAAAGCTGCCGCCGGTCAAATCCTATGAGGCAGAGCCGATTACTCAGGCTGAAATTGAAGAAAAAGCTCTTTCCCATACTAAGTTTGATATTGAAATTGAGGACGGAATTTACTATGTCGACGCAAAGTGGCTTGAGCCTGTAATGCGTACTATCAGTATGGATGATTATTCATCTCTTCAATATTTCCAGCAGGTTCTTCGTAAAAGCGGAATTATAGACAAACTTGAGGAAATGGGAATTAATGAGGGTGATACGGTTAATATTCTGGGATTTGAATTTGATTATGTAAGGTAATTAAAAATGAATAAAATACTAACTGAAAGAGAAGTAAATCAATATAGTCCCTTAGCGCTGGCATTTTTGGGTGACAGTATTTATGAACAGCTTGTAAGGGAAAAAATCATATTTGCAGCAAATATGCCTGCTTCAAAAATGCATGCGCTTAAAGTTTGCAGAGTTTGTGCGGAATATCAGTCAAAAGCCCTAGAAAAAATAATGCCTCTTCTTGATGAAAAGGAAACGGCAGTAGTAAAACGGGGTAGAAATGCTACAGGAAATACCGTTCCTAAGCATTCCAGTACTGCTGATTACAGACGTGCTACCGCATTGGAATGCTTGTTTGGATATCTTCATTTGCTCGGCAGAGAGGAACGTATTGATGAACTTTTTCAGATTATTTGGGGTATGGAAGAATTTGTTATTAAATAGAAACTTTATTTAGGAGTGTGACTTTTTATGTCAGGACATTCAAAATGGAATAATATAAAAAGAAAAAAGGAAGCGACTGACGCTGCAAAAGGTAAAATTTTTACCAAGATCGGACGTGAAATAACAGTATGCGTAAAAGAAGGCGGTCCGGATCCGAATAACAATTCAAAGCTTCGTGATCTGATCGCAAAGGCAAAATCAAATAATGTGCCTAATGACAATATTGAAAGAGTTATCAAAAAAGCTGCCGGCGGCGGAGATAAAAATAATTATGAAACCAATATTTATGAGGGATATGGTCCTAACGGGGTAGCGGTAATTGTTGAGTGCCTTACAGACAATAAAAACAGAACTGCCGGAGACATACGCCACTATTTTGACAAGTTCGGCGGAAATCTCGGTACAAGCGGCTGCGTTTCTTTTATGTTTACGAAAAAAGGTATAGTTATTGTCGAAAACAACGGTGTTGATGAAGATACGATAATGGAAGATGCTTTTGAATTTGGTGCTGATGATATGTCTGTTGAGGAGGAGGTAGTTGAAATTTCATGTGAACCGTCTGAACTGGGAACGCTCAGAGAAGGACTGGTTTCAAAGGGATATAATGTTGTTTCAGCAGAAGTTGATCAGATTCCTTCAACATATACTACACTTACAGACGAGGAACATATTAAAAAAATGAATCTTCTTCTGGAACATCTTGAGGATAATGATGATGTTCAAAATGTTTATCACAACTGGGAAAATGCAGATTAAGTATTATTAGTAATATATGCTATAACTAAAAGAGCTAACTGAAATATATTTCGGTTAGCTCTTTAAATTATAATCTCTTAAGGCGATAAAATATTTTATATTAAAATAAAATTATCGGTTATCAATCTTTTCCGGATACATATCATGATTAAATAATCTGTTTTCAGCAAGCTTTTCCCATTTTGTACCGGGTTTGCCATAGTTGCAGTATGGATCAATTGAGATTCCGCCTCTGGGAGTAAATTTACCCCATACTTCAATATATTTGGGATCCATAAGATCAATTAAATCCTTCATAATTTTATTTACGCAATCCTCATGAAAGTCACCGTGATTGCGGTAGCTGAAAAGATAAAGCTTCAATGACTTGCTTTCTACCATTTTTACATCCGGAATGTAGGAAATGTAGATCGTTGCAAAATCCGGCTGACCTGTAATAGGGCATAAGCTTGTAAATTCCGGACAATTAAACTTAACAAAATAGTCATTTTCCTGATGTTTGTTTTCAAATGTTTCAAGTACTTCCGGAGCATAATTATCAGGATATTTAGTTTGCTGATTACCCAGAAGTGTTAAGTTTTCCTTTTCTCTATTATCCATTTTTTCACCTCATTGCAGGATCGTTGACACCGTTTAATTCAAATGCCTTTGCACGGTCAATACATGTGCCGCATTGACCGCAAGGTTTATCTCCGCCTTCATAACAGCTCCATGTAAGTTCATAAGGAACCTTTAATTCAAGACCGATTTTTACAACGTCTGCTTTTGTCATATTTACGAATGGCGCTTCAATTTTAAGCTGTTTGCCGCTGCCCTCATAAACAGCTGTATTCATAGCGGTGTTGAAAACAGAAGAACAGTCCGGATAAGCATTGCCGGCAGCGTCGTCAGCGTGAGCGCCGTAATAAATTACACTGCATTTCCTTGACAAGGCAATTGCTGCCGCTGACGAAATAAACAATCCGTTACGGAAAGGAACGTACGTTGAAACAGGAGAACCGTTTGTCTTTTCAAGCTGTTGTGCATATGATTCATGAGGAATGTCTTCATCAGAGCCTTTAAGTAAAGAACAATCTGAAAATCTGAAAATCAGTGACAAGTCCAGATCAATTTTTTCAATTCCATAATATTGTACAATTGCGTTGGCGGCTTCAATTTCTTTTGTATGTTTTTGTCCATATGTTATAGACAGTGCGATAACATTTTCTTTTCCGTATTTTGAAATGGCAAGTCCAAGACAGGTAGTACTGTCAATGCCGCCGCTAAATAATACAAGCGCTTTCATATTAAACTCCTTTATTTTATCTGTAAAAATAATCTGTTTTGCAAAGCTGTATCAGTTTTAAACTTACCTCTTAAAGTTGTTGAACGGGTGTATGAACTGCCGTTTTTAATACCTCTTGCGGTCATGCAGGAATGTTTGCCTTCAATATAAACAGCAACGTCCTGCGAACCGGAAGCTATGGAAATGATTTCAGCAATATCAGCTCCTAGCTTTTCCTGAAGCTGCAAACGCTTTGCTGCCATATCTGCAATACGTGCGATTTTTGAAAGACCTAAAACCTTTCCGTCAGGAATGTAAGCAACAGTAACTTTCATGTCATACATAAGCGCAAGATGATGCTCGCAGTGAGAAAAAACTTCTATGTCTTTTACAATTACCATATCGTCATTTTCTGAGTCCGGAAGTTCAAAAGTCTTGCAGAACATATCTGCGATTTCACGGTTGGTATAATTCATTCCCTCAAAGATTTCTTCATACATATTTGCAACACGTTCAGGAGTTTCTTTAAGTCCTTCACGTTCCGGATCGTCTCCGAGAGCGATTAGTATTCCCCTGATATGCTCTATAATTGCATTTTTATCAATTGCCATTGCCTACACTCCTCTCTTATCAGGATTCCAAATAAATTTATGAAGCTGAAGCTGAAAATTAATTCCGTTCATTTTATTTTCAAGCATGAAATCAACTATTTCACGAGGTTCGATTTTTCCGAAAACCGGACTCAAATAAACGGCGCATTTTTTTGTCAGGTGTTTTTTTTCGATTATTTCAAGTGCTTTCTGAAGATCCTCATTACTGCCGCATACGAATTTTATTGTATCGTTTTTTGTAAGAAAATCGTAATTTTTCATTTCCATAAACCGTTCCATACCGCTTGACGGCAGCTTGTAGTCCAGAGTAAAGGACGGCATTATTTTCATCTGTCTGAAAGGAGATATGTCCTCGGAACCGTTAGTTTCAATTTCAACGTCCAGACCATTTTGACATAGCAAGTCAATAAGCTCGTAAATACCTGTTTGAATAAGGGGTTCTCCTCCTGTTAGTGTAACATTGGAGATACCTGTTTTTTGTATGTAAACAAGAATATCATTGGCGGTCATCATTTCTGCCGGACAATTATCAGAATTTGCCCAAAATGTATCGCAGTAGGAACAGTTCAGATTACAGCCTTTAAAACGTATAAAAACTGCCGGCTGACCTGCTTTTCGTCCTTCACCGTTAATACTTACAAACTTTTCAGCAATGTTATATCTGTACAACTTATCCCTCCTCGTACATAGCGCAGTTGTTTGGCGTTTCATAAACTGTTACATTGTGCGGACGGAAGCCCCGTTCTTTTAAAATCATAAAAAAGTGTCTGGAAAGATTTTCAGCAGTAGGTCTGAATGGCAGTTCAACTAATCTGAAACCGTCTCGTTTAAGGAGTTCCATAGTATCGGGTTTAAGTGTATTTTTTTCATAAATTAACGAGTGGTCGTAATGGTCGGCAATAAGCTGCAAAGCCTTTTTCAGATCGGTAAAATCCATTATCATTCCTTTGTTCTGTCCGTTTCTTTGCAGGAATGCGTTTTGAACTGTCACTTCAATTTTCCATCTGTGACCGTGAATATTGCTGCATTTGCCTTCATAGCCATATAAAAAATGAGCGCTGTCAAATGCGGCTTCAGTTTTGAGAAAATACATTTATTACACTTCCTTTAAAATACAAAAAGGGTATAGAGACACCTATACCCTTAAATTACTTTAAGCTTATGATGTCCTGGTTTTGTTTAGGGACAGGATGGCACAAACGAACTGTCCGTATTTATTGTAACATATATATTGAATTTCGTCAAGATACTGTTTTTGCGGAAATAATATTATAGTAGTCAGAGGTTTTCTTTAAAGTAAATACCATTTTCTTTTCCGGAGCGATTTTCTTTTCCCTGTTCCAGGCGGGAGAATCCTTGTAGCATTCAACATTTAAAGTATAGATATCATCGGAAACGGACACGTTTGTCACTACCGGATACATTGTATAAATATCAGTATTTTCCGGAATGACATAGCCTTTTTGGTCTTTATCATAAATAATAGAAACATCGCCGATTCCTGATGTAATATTTTCAATTTTGTCCTCGCTGCCGAATAGTTTTTCAATTACATATTCAATTTGGGTTTGAGGTATCAGGGTTTCCTCTGTTTCTGAGTTGCGGAATATTTTTATATCTCCGTTAATGATGATTTCCCATACTGAAATATTAATAAGCTCTTCTGCCGGAATATCATCAAAGCTTTCAAAGTCGCTTACTTGGGTTTCAACTAAAGGATATATAACCTTTTGTACCTCTGCTCTTAAAATATTTTCTTTTTCCTGTTTGTCAGCAGGAGTCATTTCAAGTTTTTCAAGACAATAAATTGCAGAACTGAATATGCCGATAATAGTAAACGCTGCGACTACTGCTGTGTATATAATACGCCAAGCAGTTTTCCATGGACTTCTCCTTCTGGGAACATCGTCTCTCATACTGTCATCTTCAGCGTCAAGGAATTCGGCAAATTCCTCCGTATTCATCTGATGTGCGTCATTAAATTCATCGTCATATTCATCATCGCCGTAATTATCATTATATCCGTCGTCGTCACTGCCGTAATCGTTGTTGTTATCATTGTATCCTGAATCGTTATAGCTATGATCAGGTTCATTTTCGGAAATATCGTTTATTGAATAGATCCTTGTAGCGTCACTTTCAGGAGGTTGTGAGGAGGACAGAGAACGGTTATATTCTTCCCGTTCTTCTGCTTCTGATTTTATATTATAGTCGGAATAATTATAAGATGAGGACTGATAAGAGAGTTTCTTTCCGGATTGAATATCTCTGTTTTCAGCAGAAAATTCTCTCAAAAGTTCATCTATCAGGGCATCTGTTTCACTTTTTTCTCTCATAGGCGTATAATTCCATTTTCTCTTTTTTTCATTTAGTGTTTCCTCGATTTCCTCAAGTATATCCATAGGAATTCTCCTTATCTTATTTGACCGTTTCCGTTTATAAGATATTTTACGGTTGTAAGCTCATGCAGTCCCATAGGACCTCTTGCATGGAGCTTTTGAGTTGAGATTCCGATTTCTGCTCCGAATCCGAATTCGCCGCCGTCTGTAAACCGTGTGGAAGCATTTACATATACTGCGGCTGCGTCAACTTCTCTCTGAAATTTTTCAGCGTTTTCAAGGCTTTTTGTAACTATGCATTCGGAATGTCTTGTTGAATATTTTTGAATATGCTCAATTGCCTCTTCAATAGAATCAACCACTTTGACGGAAATAATAAAATCGAGAAATTCAGTAGCATAATCATCATCAGAAGCTAAAGTAACGCAGTCGCCGAGAATCTCCGCTGTTTTTTTGCAGCCTCTGATTTCTACGTTGTGTTCGTCCAGTTTTGATTTAATAACAGGCAAAGCGGCTTCGGCAATATTTTTATGAACAAGAAGGCTTTCTACTGCATTGCATACGGACGGACGCTGAGTTTTGCCGTTATTGACAATATCGGCAGCCATTTGAATATCGGCTGATTCGTCAACATAAACATGACAGTTTCCTGTACCTGTTTCAATAACAGGTACTGTAGCCTGATTGACAACAGCGTTTATAAGTCCTGTGCCGCCTCTTGGAATGAGTACGTCGAGATATTTGTTGAGCTTCATAAGTTCAGCAGCCGCTTCACGGGAAGTATCTTCAACAAGCTGAATTACATCAGCCGGCAGACCCGCTTTTTCAACTGCTGCTCTCATCACATCGGCAAGACATTTATTGGAGTTTATCGCTTCTTTGCCGCCCTTTAAAATAACCGTATTTCCGGCTTTGAGACAAAGGGTTGCGGCGTCGACGGTAACATTCGGACGGGATTCAAAAATAATTCCGATAACTCCAAGCGGTACTCTTGTTTTGCAGATTTTAAGTCCGTTAGGACGGATAACGCCGTAATCGACAGAACCTATCAGATCTTCGGCTTCAATGAGTTTAAGTACGCTTGAAGCGATGTCGCTTATACGTTTTTCATTGAGCATAAGCCTGTCCTGCATTGAAACGGACATGCCGTTTTTTACTGCATTTTCAAGGTCGAGCTTATTTTTTTCAATAATAAGGCTTGTATTTTGAATAAGTGCGTCGGCAATTGACTTTAACGCTTCGTTTTTCAGCTTTGCCGATGCTGACGCAGCAGCGTGTTCCGCAGCTTTTGCCTTTGCGCCGAGTGTTTCAATATAAGTCATAGTGGACACCTCCGTATTAGTGTGAAATAAAAATCGTTCCTGTTTCATCGTTTTCAAAAAGTCCATAAAGTTTGTCAGGATTATTGCCGTTCATAATTATCATATCGATTCCGGCTTCATTTGCAATTTTGGCAGCATTGATTTTTGTAGCCATTCCGCCCGTACCTAAAGAGGTTCCGGCTCCGCCCGCAATATTTTCAATATGCTCATTGATTTCCGTAACCACCGGAATCAACTTTGCTTCTGGATTTTTATGGGGATCGCTGTCATAAAGTCCGTCAATATCAGAAAGAATTATAAGCAAATCGGCTTTTGCAAGCTTTGCTACTATCGCAGATAATGAATCATTTTCACCAATTTCCAGTTCCAGCTCGTCAATGGCAACAGTATCGTTTTCATTTACGATGGGAATAACTCCCATGGAAATCAGCTTATCAAAAGTATTTTCAACGTTTTTCTGACGTTCGGTTTCAATAATGGTTTTAGTCAGAAGTATCTGTGCTACTGTAATGCCGTAATTATCAAATAAATCGTCATACAGATACATTAATTCGCATTGTCCTACAGCTGCCGCAGCCTGTTTTGTAGGAGTATCATCTGGTTTATGGCGAAGTCCCAGCTTTCCCACACCCAAACCGATAGCGCCGGAGGATACAATAATCAATTCTTTTCCGGAATTTTGCAGGTCTGCAAGAACACGTACAAGATTATTCATTCTGCGGATATTAAGCTTTCCGGTTTTGTGAGCTAAAGTAGAGGTGCCAAGCTTTATGACAATCCTCTTTTTATTTGAAATATTAAACATAAGTCTGATCCTTTCGGGGCCTAATTTACCTTGTTTACCGGACTTCCGCTAAGAAACGCCTTAATATTTGAACATACTATATTTATAAGTCTCAGACGTGTTTCCAGAGGAGCCCATGCGGTATGAGGGGTTATAACGCAGTTTTTAGCGGTTTTCAGGGGCGTCTCAGGACTCATAGGTTCGTTTACCAGAACGTCCAGATATGCCGCTGAAATCCGTCCGCTGTTAAGAGCGTCGGCAAGTTCTTGTTCTTTTACAATACCGCCTCTTGCAGTATTTATCACTATCGCATTGCATTTCATGAGTGAAAGATTTTCAGCATTGATAATACCGACTGTCTGTTCAGTCAGAGGACAGTGAATGGTAAGTATATCCGCGCGTTTAAAAGCGTTTTCCAGTGAAACCGTTTCATACGGACAGTTCACGGGAGCAGTTCTGGTATTTACCAATACTTTCATACCGAAAGCGTCAGCAATTTTGGCAACGGCTTTTCCTATACTTCCGAATCCGATTATAGAAATGGTTTTGCCTGAAAGCTCCATAGTTTTTATGGGAAATTTTGAAAAGGTTTTTGAATTTATCCATCCGTCATTTTTTACAAATTTATCGTATTGTGAAATTCTGCTGTAGTGGTCTAGTATATAAGCAAATGTCTGCTGTGCGACTGCGTCTGTAGAATAGCTGCCTGCATTGCATACTGTTATGCCGTGTTCCGAGGCACTTTTAAGGTCAATGTTATTATATCCTGTAGCAAAAAGTCCTATGTATTTTAAATTAGGACATTTTTTTATTACATCGTCTGTAATAAGTACTTTATTGCAAAGAACCATATCGGCGTCTCCGATATACTCAGCCGCATGTTCATTATCAGTGAGCTCATAGCACTTGATTTCGCCGAATTCTCTGAAAATATCAGAGCTTATATCGCCTGAGGTTACAGTTGTCCAGTCTAGAATACAGATTTTCATAAGCTTATTCCTGTGTGTTTTCTTTTGGATTTTCAACAGTCTGTTCTGCTGCCAAAGCTTTTTCTTTTCTTTTTTCAATGATTGCAGTTATAAGAGCGGCAATCAAAAGAATTAGTTCGCCGAATCCAATTATATAAAACCATGTTTTGTTTGAATTTACATAAAGTAGAAGCGTTGCCGGCACAGCGACAGCCATTATAAGCTGATGTTTATGCTTTACCCTTGCGAACTGAATAATAAAAAATAAAAATGCAATGCATGAGAAAACCAGATGTGCTGTAAACGGAAGAGGAAAAATATTATTGTTCATAAAAAACTCCTTAAAAAATACATAATTAACCAAGCTTAATTATAACATTCTGCAACTTTTTTGTCAAGAAAATATGTATGACGTTGGAATTAAATTATAATTCAATTGACAATATGTTCTGTAAATGTTAAAATAATATCATATTTTATTCTGAGAAAGGTAATTATTATGAAACATGTTAAAAAAATTTTAAGTATTACATCGGCTTTATTGTGTACTGTCGGTTTATTGGGAACGCAATTTCCAGAAGTTAATGCAGCGGAAAATGTTTACGGTGAGTTTACTTATGTTCTTTATGACAGCAATAATGACGGAAAAAATGATTCTGTTGAAATAACAGATTGTGATGAGTTCGTTACTAGGGCAGACATTCCGGATGAGATAGAGGGAATGCCGGTAACGAGGATAAAAGATTTTGTATTTGCATTCTGTTTTGGTCTAACAGAGATAACTATACCAGATAGTGTTATTTTTATAGATGATGCTGCGTTTAATATTTGCGTTAGTTTGGAAAATATAAATGTATCTGAAAATAGTAATAATTTTTGTTCTTTAGACGGAGTTCTGTTCAATAAAGAAAAAACAGATTTAATTAAGTATCCATCTGCCAAAAAAACGGAGAGATATACTATTAGCAACGGAGTAACAAAAATATCTGAAAATGCATTTGAAGATTGTAATAATTTAATAGAATTGACAATACCGGAAAGCGTAAAATATATGGGAAATACGGGAGAATGGGCAATTTCCGGTTCTGAAAAACTTGAGAGTATAAATGTATCAGAAAATAATGCCGATTTTTGTTCAGTAGACGGTGTTTTATTTAATAAGGATTGTACAACGTTAATAAAATATCCAATCGGTAAAACAGAAACGGAATATACGGTTAAGGAAAGTGTAACAAAAATAGGCGGGGGAGCATTTGCCGGCTGTTATATTCTGGAATCAATAATTCTTCCCGATAAAATAAATTACATAGGTGAATTTGGTTTTAGCAATTGCAGGGGTTTGAAAACAATAAATATGCCAGATAAATTAACAAGCTTAGGAAAGTATGCGTTTTGGAACTGTACAAGTCTTAACGGGATAGTTATACCCGAAGGCGTTACAAATATAGGTGAGAATACATTTTTCTGTTGTGAAAGTTTAAAAAGTATAACAATAAAAAACCCAAAATGTGAGATATATGGTTATAATCTTCTATACAATTACAATAATACAATTTGTGATAAATATGACGAAGTAAACGAAGAGTATATTTATACCGGTATAATTTACGGTCATGAAAATTCAACAGCTCAGGCTTATGCAGAAAAATGTAATATAAAGTTTGCAGTTATAGGTACAGAATACAATGGCGTTAAAGGCGACGCCAACGGCGATGGAAAGCTTCGTGCCAGTGATGCGGCGTTTATTGCAAAAACACTTGCAGAAGCGTCTGTTAAAGGTGAAAAGGTAACTGCGGAGAATTATCCGAATGCAGATTTTAACGGTGACGGAAAAGTAACAGCAGCTGATGCAGCGGCTATTGCAAAATACCTGGCAGAGCAGAGTATAAAAAAGTAAATGCATTAAATTTGTATATTAGTAATCCATTGACAAAGTACGGAAAATCATATATAATAATATGATGTAATGTTTAATTGAATTTTTAATAAGGAGAAATAAAGTTATGGCAAAAAAGCAGATGTCCCGTGAAGGCTTTGAAAAGCTCCAGGAGGAATATACACGATTAGTAACAGTCAGAAGAGCAGAAGTGGCTCAAAAACTTAAAGAAGCCAGAGCGTTCGGCGATTTGTCAGAAAATGCCGAATACGATGAAGCAAAAAACGAACAAGCTATGCTTGAAGCGACAATTGCACAGATTGAAGAAACTATTTCCAATGCTGAAGTTGTAGAGGGAGACAGTATTTCTGTTGATGAGATCGGTGTTGGTTCCGTTATAAAAATTAAAAGAGATAACAGCGATGAAATTGAAGTTTTACAGATTGTCGGTACGACTGAAGCAGACGCTGACAATAATAAAATTTCTGATGAATCTCCTATAGGCAAGGCGGCTATGAAGAAAAAAGTCGGTGACTTCTTTATAGTTGAAGCGCCAGTCGGTGAAATACGATTTGAGGTTATTGAAATATCAAAATAAATTGGACGGTGGAATTTAAAAATGAGCGACATTCAGAACAATAATATTGCTGAGGAAGAAATTACTGAGCAGGATATAAACATACTGAAAAAAGTTCGTCTTGAAAAGCTTAATGAACTTAAAGCGAACAATGCCAATCCTTATGAAATTACAAAATTTGATGTAAATGCAAAAAATGCTGAAATTAAATTAAACTATGAAGCAGAAGAAAAAGCAATAATTGAAGCGGCTGATGGCAATGAAGAAGTCGTTTCGGCAGGACTTGACAAAATCAAGGAAAGAATCGTGTTTATTGCCGGACGTATTATGAGCTGGCGAGATATGGGCAGGGCAAACTTTATTGACGTAAGAGATGAAAGCGATCGAATTCAGGTTTATGTAAGAATGAACGATATCGGTAAGGAAGAATTCAAGGAATTCAAGAAATGGGATATTGGCGATATAATCGGCGTTGAAGGTTTTGTTTTCAGAACAAAAAAGGGAGAAATTTCAGTTCATGCTCAAAAGGTTACCTTGCTTTCAAAGTCGCTTCTTCCTCTTCCGGAAAAATGGCATGGTCTGAAAGATCAGGATACACGCTACAGACAGCGTTATGTTGATCTGATTGTGAATCCGGATGTTAAAGATACGTTTGTAAAGAGAAGTCTTATCCTGCGTGAAATTAGGAATTATCTGGATAATCTTGGATATCTTGAAGTTGATACTCCGGTACTTCATACATTGGAGATTGGTGCGGCAGCAAGACCGTTTAAAACTCATCATAATGCTTTGGATTTGGATATGTATCTGAGAATTGAAACAGAGCTGTATCTGAAAAGACTAATTGTAGGCGGTTTTGAAAAGGTTTACGAAGTAGGACGTATTTTCAGAAATGAGGGTATGGATACTTCACACAATCCGGAATTTACAACAATTGAAATGTATCAGGCATATACTGATTACAAGGGTATGATGGAACTGATTGAAAATATGTATGAAACGCTTGCAAAGAAAATCTGCGGTGATACTGTAATTGAATATCAGGGTGAAAGTATAAACCTTTCTGCTCCTTGGGAAAAGCTTACTATGGTTGAGGCTGTGAAGAAATATGCAGGCGTTGACTATAATGAATGGAAGTCTGATGAAGATGCAAGGGCATGTGCAAAGGAAAAAGGCGTAGAGGTAGAAGAAGGAGATTCTGCTACAAAGGGTCATGTTCTCATAGCTTTCTTTGATGAATTCGTTGAAGATAAGCTTATTCAGCCGACTATTATTTATGATTATCCGGTTGAAAATTCTCCGCTTGCTAAAAGAAAACCGTCTGATCCGGCGTTTACCGAAAGATTTGAATATTTTATTTATGCTAGAGAAATGGGTAATGCTTTCTCTGAACTTAACGATCCTATTGATCAGAGAGAACGTTTTGTAAAACAGGTTGAAGCAAAGAGAGCGCAGGGTGCTAATGCAGAAGTTGATGAAGATTTCGTTACCGCTCTTGAATACGGTATGCCTCCTACAGGCGGACTTGGTTTGGGACTTGATCGTCTTGTGATGCTGTTGACTGACAGTGCGTCTATAAGAGATGTACTTCTGTTCCCGACAATGAAACCTTTACCGAGCGACAAGTAGGAAAAACCCAGTATTTATGCGGGTTTGCAAGGTTCGGCAAAGCCGAAAATCTTACACCTTACACCAAACTTACACCAATCGGTGCAGGAAAATGTGCAGAGGCGAAAAAATCGCATAATTAACAGAATGAATGGGCAGTCCCATAGTGGGATTGCCCATTTTCAAACAGATAGTGAAGCAATGAATGTTTGGAGGAATGATGATGGAATATAGATGTAAAGTAACTGTACTGGATAAAAAATTGTTTCCTGAGCTTCAGGAACAGTATTGTGCCGTCCCAGACAGCGGCAAATGCCCTTGCTATAATGTGGGTGACGAGTTTATTTTCTATCGTAATGACGAAAGAGATGATTATTGGCATTGCGGTGAGGGAACATTAGTCAAATCAGGAACGCCAGACGAAGGCTGTTTGCAGTCCCCCGGAACAGCGCACTGCGGCAGTAAAGGTGTTCCGTTTTGTTCAGAGGCGTGGGACGCTATCAGTAGATACATATATACGGCGCTTCAAGGCGGAAGCATCATGCACGGCTGGACAAAAGATGACCGGGTGATGATTGCTTGTTGTAACGATGGTACAAGACCTGTTATTTTCAAAATCGAGAGATTGGATTGCGAATAAGACACTAAGTGACATTTGATTGGATTGCTATATTGCCCTTTGAGAGAGTAAATTTTCTCCCAAAGGGCTTTTTCTTTTGCCTGTTCGCAAACTACGAAAAAATCTCCTTTTCCAATATAATGTAATCGCAGAGGAAGGAGAGGATTTGATATGAGTAACATTTTATCAACAGTCCACCCTGAGCTTGTTTCGGAATGGTCGGAGAAAAACCTGCCTTTAACGCCGGACAAGATTACATACGGTTCAAATAAGCTGGTATGGTGGAAAGGCGCTTGCGGTCACGAATGGCAGGCAAGCGTTAAGGCTCGTTCAAAGGGCGAGAATTGTCCTATCTGTTCGGGTGCAAGAGTTGTGGAGGGTATCAATGATTTGGCGACAGTAAAGCCGGAGCTTGCGGCAGAATGGTCGAAAAAAAACAAAGATTTAAAGCCCACAATGGTAACGGTCGGCTCTCATAAGAAAGTGATTTGGAAAGGAAAATGCGGTCACGAGTGGATAGCTACTGTTAAAAGCAGAGCGATAATCGGCACAGGCTGTCCGTATTGCTCCCACAATGCAATCTTAGAAGGCTTCAATGACCTTGCTTCACAAATGCCGGAGATAGCGGCGGAATGGTCGGAAAAGAACGCTCCCTTGCTGCCTAATCAGGTTACAGCGTTTGCCAACCGTAAGGTGTGGTGGAAATGTAAGAAGTGCGGCAATGAGTGGCATACGCTGATTTCCACTCGCTCCGGCGGCAGTAAATGTCCCTATTGCAGCGGACAAATTCTGTTGAAAGGTTTTAATGATTTTGCCACTACCCACCCGCAGCTTGCAGAGGAATGGTCGGTGCGTAATCTTCCGCTTGCGCCGGATATGGTAAATGCAAAATCCCGCAGAAATGTGTGGTGGAAATGCAGAGAGTGCGGGTATGAGTGGAAATCGGTGATTAATGCAAGAGTGAAGGGAACGGTATGTCCGGTATGTGCCGACCGTGCGGTGTTAGCCGGATACAATGACTTGGCAACGACGGATTCGGAGCTTCTTTCTGAATGGGACTATGAGAAGAATAAGAACATATCCCCTGAAAAGATTTCAAGGAATTCAATGCAGAGTGTATGGTGGAAATGCCCTCTCGGTCATTCTTGGAAAGGGAAAATATCAGAAAGAACGATTGAGGGAAAAGGCTGTGCGGTGTGCGAGAGAGAATACCTCACTGCCTTTCCAAAACTGGCGGTTATGTTCTATGCCGGAATGAAAAAACTGAGCGTTCAGACGGATTATGATGAGGTTATCGGCATACCGCTGGAAATATACATACCTGAAGAAAAGGTTGCTATTGAAACCTGCAACGGAACAGAAAAGATAGAAAGCCTAAAAGAACATCTTTGTAAAAAGCGAAATATCAGGCTCCTGAAAGTACCTTATAAAGTTGGTAATGATGAAACCGAATTTGCAGGCAAAATAAAAAAGGCGTTCCGCAGCATACATATTTTCATAACCTCTGATGAAACAAAAGACGCAGAGTTTATCCGAAAGAGATTTTTTGAATGGCGAAGAAAACAAAATCAAAATAGGAGGTTGTCAGAATGAGAGATATTACATATCATCTTTATCTTGATGAAACGGAATACAGCAGAGTTATCGAGTCGCTTATCAGCCTGAAGAACAGCCTGATCCGGCAAGGCAGATACACCGACGCAGTAGATGATGTCCTTTGTAAGTTCGTGAAAGCAAGAAAGAAAAAAATCAAAATTGAATACAGATAAGAATAAGACCTCTTACCACATTGAACGGTAGGAGGTCTTGTGTGTAGTTATTGAGGTTGATAAACAGGAATTTGTTTATTAAATTCTCGCCAACCCTTGTATTTTCAAGAAATTTTCGCTGTCAAAAGCCAAATCCTTGCGCTTTCAACATATTTATATCTGAAATCTTGTCATTTTTAATAGGCTCAAAAGTCAATTCGTACAATTTTCATTTTCATCAAGTTATCCCCGACTTTTGCCAATCCCCGATACATTTTTTTGACAGAGGGTACATTCAGACTTTGATAGCCCAACATATAGCCCCGACACGACAGCCGAAATTTTTCTGACCACGGGGCGATCTCCTTTTGGACATCTCCAACCGAAAAGTATGCGTTTACATCTTTGATTTCTGCTTGTTTTAGCCATGTCTTCGATATCATTTTGCTACCCGTCTTTCCGCAGGTATCAAATACGATTCTGCCTTCCGAAAAATGCTCTGACATTGCCAAAAACAAAGTTTTTACTTCTTCTGTCAGAAAATAATAAAACACTCCTGCAGCGAAGAAAATTACCCCGCCGTTTGCATTGATTTCGTCAAACCATGATGTGTCTTTTAAATCAGCGGCGATATTTTTTTCACGTTCTCCCGCAGGAAGCAAGTGGTTTCTGACTTCAATAACATCAGGGAAGTCGATATTATAAATATGGCAGAATCCGTTATCGCAATTTCTCCCGGTATTGTCTAAACCGCAGCCCATATTTACAACAGCAGCCTTTGGGTGGCTTTTCAAATATTCCTTAACTTCATAAGCCAAATCATTCTGGCGCATAGCAATCTCTAAAAAGCCAAACTCCTGTATAAAACTATCGCTCTTTTTTTCCACTTCGGAAAAATCATAATCAATCTGTTCAATTAAACGTGTAGCGGTTTCATCACTATAGAGCTGCGGAAATTTTTGGGCGCATTTTTTTCTCCCGTATAAGGGAATAATCAATGTTTCCTGCACTGAATTTTTTTCAATATGGTATTTCATAACAGCCTCCTGTACATTTTTTATTATAAACTCAAGTTCTATACTGATTAGCTTAAACTAACTGTTATTTTAGCATAATTCCATAGCAAGTCAATGTGTACTTACCATTTTGCGAGAAGTTCAGTGTTTAGAAATGGTGTTTTCGCATAAATATGAAAAAATCAATCAACAGTCTGTTCCTTAATCGGAACAGGCTTTTTTGCGTTATAGGGACAATTTTCAAGGTCGAGAAATTTTTTTGAAATTTTTTTCTGAAAATAGGGTGTCATTTGGACTTCCAATTCCAAATAAGTGAGAGGGTTATTTCCCCATGCGGAAGTGTATCCCCTCACGGACTTTGAAAATTGAATACACATTCACTAAGACTTTATTTCTGATGATGAGCCGCAGCGTCGGGTACGCCAAGACTTTTAATAAACGAGCGAGAACTCCCGGCACAAATATCGGGTTGCCACCGATATGGCGAAGACAGTCAGAATGACAATGATACTTCTCTACGGAGCTGGCGGAGAAACCGGCAGAGGTGAAATTCCTATGATACAGATTAGCAGTCTGTTCCTTAGTGACTTCCCATAGCAAGGGGTGTTGAGAACAAATATTGCTATAATGAATATTTCAGCCGGGGAAACGGTGCGTTTTCTCGGCTGTCTACATAGCCGCTTTTGGCAGGCGGCTATAAATCTAACGGAAGGAGGAACGCAGCAATGCCAAACTGTAAAACGATTGCCATATGCAATCAAAAAGGCGGAGTTGGTAAAACCACAACGGCAGTCAACTTGGGCGTAGGTCTTGCTATGCAGGGGAAGAAAGTCCTGCTTGTAGACGCTGATCCGCAGGGCGACCTTACTACTTGTCTTGGGTGGAAAGATACGGACAATCTTCAAAACACCATATCGGACAAAATGATGGAGGTCATTCAGGGCAAAGAAGGCAATCAGTATAATGGAATACTGAAGCACAAAGAGGGTGTTGATCTGTTACCGTCAAGCAGCGACCTGTTTGATTTTGAAATCAGCCTTGTAACTGCGATGAACAGAGAGGTTCTTTTGAAATCATATTTAAGCGAAGTTAAGGACAGATACGATTTTATTTTAATCGACTGTTCTCCCTCGCTTGGTATGATGACGCTGAACTCTTTATCGGCGGCAGACAGCGTAGTTATTCCGGTTCAGGCGCACTATCTTCCGGCAAAGTGTATGACGCAGCTTCTCAGAACCATATCTAAGGTAAAGAGATGTATCAATCCGGATTTGGCGATTGACGGTATTCTATTGACTATCGTGGATAACAGAACCAACCTTGCTAAAAGCACCGTGGAAGCGCTCAGGCAGAATTTTGGCTCGCACATTAAGATTTACAAATCCCAGATTCCAATGGCTGTAAAAGCTGCCGAGGTTGCTTCAAAGGGCGAGAGCATTTTCGCCTATGAGCCAAACAGTCCGGTGTCAAAAGCCTACTCCGAATTTACGAAGGAGGTGTTAGCTGATGGCAAACAGAAAGAGCGACTTCACTCTGCCCACATTCGATGATATTTTTTCAACGCAGGAGCAGCGTGACGACGCTAAGCTATCCAAAATCCGGGATATTCCCATAAGCGAGATAGATGATTTTCCCGACCACCCGTTTAAGGTGCGTGACGATGAAGATATGTTGCAGCTTGTGGAGAGTGTCAAGGAAAGAGGCGTCATTACACCGGCTACGGTAAGACAGAAGGAAGATGGCAGATATGAGCTTGTGTCAGGTCACAGAAGAAAGCGAGCCTGTGAGCTTGCCGGATTTGATACCCTGCGCTGTGAGGTTGTAGACCTGTCAAAAGAAGAAGCCACTATCCTGATGGTCGAGAGCAATTTTCAAAGGTCGCAGATTTTACCGAGCGAAAAGGCGTTTGCCTACAAAATGAGATTGGAAGCGATGAATAGGCAAGGAAAGCGTACAGATTTAACTTCGACACCAGTGGTGTCGAAGTCGAGAACGAATGAAATGCTCGGAGCAGAAGTCGGCGAAAGTCGAGAACAAATCCGCCGATATATTCGCTTAACAGAGCTTGTTCCCGAACTGCTTGAGTTTGTCGATGAGGGGCGGATAAAAATGCGCCCTGCGGTGGAACTTTCCTATCTCGATGAAGATTGCCAGCGTGATATTGTTGATGAAATCGACTTAAACGACGCTACCCCGTCACACGCACAGACCATAAAAATGCGAAAGTTCTTTGAGGAGGGAAAGCTTACGACAGAGGTTATTTCCTCGATTATGGCTGAGGATAAGCCAAACCAAAAAGAGAAGATTGTGCTGAGGGGCGACAGAGTGCGTCAGCTTATCCCCAAAAACATTCCAATCAGCCAGACCGAGGAATATGTCTGCAAGGCATTGGAACACTACAACAAGTTTTTGCGTAACCGTGCCGAGCGTGACAGCAGATAAGACGAGTGTGTCTTTTCATTCCCCCCTTTCTCACACTCTAACCCCTGATTTACAAGCTAACTTACCGAAAAGGATATATACAATCTCCCTGAGTATATCTATCTCAGAGTATATGTCTATCTCAAAGGGCAATCGCACAGTTGAAGCACAAAGGAGGTGTTTGTTAAGATAAAAAATTAGCTTTAAAACAAAATAACAGTTAAGGACAGACACATCGTAGAAATGCGGTGTGCTTTTTATTTTAATTAGGAGGAATTTTAGAGATGATTAAGTCCAAATTCAAAAAGGTCACATCGCTGTTAATGGCAGCGCTTATGTGTGTGACCGCATTTGCAGGAATTGGCACGACGACCGTTTATGCGGCGGGTGATATTGGAACAATCAGTTTTTCCAATACCTATGACAGTAACGGCAATGCAATGAGATACAATGGCAGCGCTAATATTGGAGGCTATACCGCAGGCGGTACGGGAAACTATAAATACCGAATGTTTGTAGACGGAGAAACCGCCTTTTGTATTCAGCCGGGTGTTCCGTTGAAAACAGGAAATACCTTGAAAAAGGCTTCTTCGGAAACTTGGAACGCTTTATCTTCCAATCAGAAAAAAGCGGTCGGTCTTGCATTGCTTTACGGCTATCAGGGAAACCGCAGCAATCTTTCGGGAAGTGATGATGAGAAATGGCTTGCCACACAGACGCTTGTATGGGAGTTTGTAACAGGCTGCCGGGAAGCGACAGGCTCTTACCGCAAGACGAGCAATAAGGTTTATAACCTTCACTTTGGCTCTAATTACGCAAACAGCGGTGCGAAAGCAGTTTATGACAAGATTGTGGATATGCTTGAACAGCACAGCACGATTCCGAGCTTTATGGCAAGCGGAAAGAATGATGTGACCAAAAAGCTTGCCTATAAGGATGGGAAATACAGCATTACGCTTACAGATAACAACGGCGTTCTTTCCGATTTCAGTTTTGTAAGTGCAGACTCTGATGTAAAAGTTTCAAAATCGGGCAACAAACTGACGATTACTTCTGCCAATGCTTTCAGCGGCTCTGTCCGTATTTCTGCAACAAGAAATAATGTACCTACGGTAAGCAGCAGCGCAAAGCTGATTGCCTACGGCGATCCGGATTTACAGGACTTGGTGACCGGCGTTGAAAATGCGGACAGCGTAAATGCCTATATCAATGTGGAAACGCCTACCGGAACAATCGCTTTGAAAAAGACATCGGAAGATGGAGTAGTAGCGGGTATCCGTTTTACCATTGAGGGCGAAGGCATTAAGAAAACGGTTGTGACTGATGAAAACGGCAATCTGACAGTTGAGGGATTGTTCCCTGCCACTTATACGATTACAGAGCAGAGTATTGACCGTTATGAGCCGCAGCATACGCAGAAAGTCACTCTTATCGGAGGCAAAACGACTACGGTAAACTTTAACAATACCTTAAAGCGTGGAAAGTTGGAGGTTGTAAAGACTTCTGAGGATAATTTAGTGGAGGGAGTGAAATTCCATCTTTACGGAACATCTTTAAGCGGTCTGAAAGTAGATGAATACGCCGTAACAGATAAAGAGGGAGTTGCAAGATTTGAGAATATCCTGATCAGCGGCAATACGCCGTATGTCCTTGAAGAAGTGGATACAGCGGTGCGTTATGTTGTGCCTGATACACAGACAGCCACGGTGGAATGGAATAAGGTAACAAACAGGACTTTCCATAATGTGCTGAAAAAATTTACTGTAACTGTAACCAAAAGTGACGCTGAAAAAGGCGAAGCTCAGGGGGACGCTTCCCTCGCCGGTGCGGTGTATGGAATTTATAAGGGCGATACACTCGTCGATAAATATGTGACGGACAAGAACGGACAGTTTACTACGAAAGAATATATCTGTGATAACGACTGGACTATCCGAGAAATCACTCCGTCTGAGGGATATTTGCTTGATACCGCAGTTCATAAGGTCGGCGCTGAACCGGAGCTTTATACTGTGGAACACAACCTTACTTCAAATGATGTGACAGAACAGGTTATGAAAGGCAATATCGCTATCATCAAGCATACGGACGATGGCGAAACGCAGATTGAAACACCGGAAAACGGAGCAGCTTTTGAAGTGTACCTGAAATCCGCAGGAAGCTATGACGCAGCAGGTGAGGACGAAAGAGATATGCTTGTCTGCGATGAAAACGGATTTGCACAGACGAAGGATATGCCATATGGCATTTATACGGTTCATCAGACTTCCGGTTGGGAAGGCAGAGAACTGATGGACGACTTCGATGTGTTTATCGCACAGGACGGTCAGACTTACCGCTATATCATCAATAACAGAAACTTTGAGAGCTTTGTCCATATCGTAAAAGTGGACGCAGAAAGCGGGAAATCCATTCCTTATGCGGGAGCCGGCTTCAAGCTTTACGATCCTGACGGAAATCAGGTAACAATGACTTTCACTTATCCGACTCCGACAACGGTTGATACTTTCTTTACAGACGCCGAGGGTTCTCTGGTCACGCCTGAAAAACTGGATTACGGCAAGGGATATTCGCTTGTAGAGGTGCAGGCTCCGTATGGCTATGTGCTTGACAGTACGCCGGTTTACTTTGATGTTACGGAGGAAAATTCTTCTGACGAGGGCGGCATTACGGTTGTCAAGGTAAACAAGCCGAATATGGCGCAGAAAGGCACAATCAGTGTGGAAAAGACGGGAGAAATCTTCGCCGATGTCACCGTCAGCGGCGGCGAGAAAACGCCGAAAATCTATCAGCCGGTATATGAAACTGCCGGACTTGAGGGCGCAGTCTATGAAATCCGAGCCGCCGAGGATATTTACACGCCGGACGGTACGCTCCGCTATTCCAAAGATGAAGTGGTGGATACGGTTACCACAACCTCTGACGGCACGGTTAAGAGCAAAGAACTGTATCTTGGCAGATATACCGTAACGGAGGTTGAAGCGCCGTTCGGTATGGTATTAAACAGCGAAACGCACGAAGTGGAGCTTACCTATGCCGGTCAGGAGATTTCCGTAACGGAAACTTCCACTTCGTTCTATAACGAAAGACAGAAAGCGGAAATCAGCCTTGAAAAAACGCTTGAAACCAATGAAATTTTCGGTATCGGCAAGGGCGATGAAATTAAAAATATCAGCTTCGGTCTTTACGCCGCCGAGGATATTGCCGCTGCAAACGGTGCGGTAATTCCTGCCGACAGCTTGATTGAGATTGTAACCCTTGATGAAAACGGGAAAGGGGTTGTCAAGACGGATATTCCGCTGGGCAGCTATTATGTCAAAGAGATTGCCGCCGATGAGCATTATATCTTAAACGACGCCGAATATCCCGTTGTCTTTGAATACGCCGGTCAGGATACTGCAAAAGTCGAGATCAGCGTAAACGATGGTAAGAAAATCGAAAACAAGCTGATTTACGGTTCTGTTTCCGGTAAAAAAGTCGATGAGAACGGAAAAGCGCTCGGCGGAGCTGTTATCGGTATCTTTGCTTCTGACGATATGGAGTTTACCGAGGAAAATGCGCTTATGACGGTTACTTCCGCAGAGGACGGCAGCTTCGCTTTTGACAAAGTGCCGTATGGTATTTGGTATGTCAGGGAAATCAGCCAGCCGAAGGGATATGTGCTTGATGATACCGTCTACGAAGTGAACATTGCTGAAAAGGAACAGGTTGTTGAAGTGGAAATCATCAACGAATTTGTGCGTGGCAATATCACGCTTACAAAAGTAGACGCAGACTATCCGGACAACAAACTGACGGGAGCAGAGTTTGAGGTTTACAAAGACACCAACGGGGACGGAAAGCTCGATAAGGGCGATGAACTGCTTGGAACGCTGGAAGAAACTTCCAAAGGCATTTATGAAATGCGTGACCTGCTCTACGGGAAATATCTTGTGAAAGAAACGAAAGCGCCGGAGGGATTTGTCCTTGATACAGGCGTGTACTCCGTATCCGTAGAGGAAGACGGCGAAAGCTATTCTGTGGAAAACAAAGCGGGCGTCGGCTTTATCAATGAAGTGATGAAAGGCAGCCTGAAAATTGTCAAGACTTCCTCAGACGGAAAGGTGGAAGGCTTCTCGTTCCGTGTGTTTGGTGCAAACGGATTTGAGCAGATTTATAAGACGGATAAAAACGGGGAAATCCTGATTGAAGGACTCCGTATCGGAGATTACACCATTTCCGAAGTGTCCGATCAGGCTTCTTCCGCCTATATCCTCCCTGCCGATAAAGAGGTAACGGTAAAGGCAGACGATACCACGACCGTAACCATGCACAACGAGCTTAGGGATACGCCGAAAACCGGAGATGACACCAATATGAGCCTTTGGTATGCGCTTGCCGGACTTTCCGCTGCGGGCATTGCGGCAACCTCTGTGATCGCCTTCAGAAAGAAGAAAAAGGAGGGGAAAGACTGATGGAAGCAAAGACAATCATCGCTGTTGTATTGGTCGCTGTGATTATCGGCGGCTTTATTTTTCTTCAGGTCAAAAACCGTAAGAAATAAATCATCACACTTGGGGCGGAGCGTAAAAAACTCCGCCCTTATTTTGTTTTAGGAGGAACGCTATGAACCAATCAAAAACGGTGGAGAGCCGGGTGCTTGAAATCTTGAAAGAGTGTCCGAGGTCGAGATACGACGATATGCTGCTCATTCTCCATTACTATAACCGTTACAGCTATATGCGTGTGGGAGAGCTGCCGCTGGAGGACATTGTGTTTAATTATAAGCTCTATGGACTGCCCTGCTTTGAAACCATACGAAGGGCAAGACAGCGTGTGCAGTCTTTATTTCCGGAGCTTTCACGCAGTCCGCAGCCGAAGCCGCAGGATTGTATTTCTATCGTCATCAACATAGGGTAAGGAGGATTTTATATGGCAGGCAAAAACAATGCAACATTTCAGAACAAGGTCAAGGTGCTGAATAAGCTCTTTGACGCAGGCTGTGATACCGAAAAGAAATTGCAGCAGCTCGATATGGCGGCGATTTTGGCAATCCCGAATATCACGATACCCGATATGACTTTGATAATGGAGTTTCAGAAGCAGACGAAAGCCGGCAAGCTGTTCTCGTACTTGGGCGGAGGCAGTGAGGAAGCGGGAAAGAGTCAGCGAGGTGACGGCAATGGAGCAGAACAGGAATAAGGTTGAGCCAGTAAACCAGCCGAACAAGATAAGAATAAAGAAAAAAACGATAAGGAGGGACTTGGGGTATGGCACGAAAATATGACCTGATTTCTGAGCTGTATAACCGCACCTGTAAAACGGTTGTATCAAATCCTCAGAGCTGGCAGGCGTTTTTGCAGTCGGCTTGTCGGAACTATAAGCTGCGCTATGACGAACAGCTTTTAGTATTCGCACAGCGACCGGACGCAACGGCAGTCCTTGAGATTGAGCGTTGGAACAGAAGCTTTGGTCGTTGGGTAAATCGTGGGGCAAGAGGCATTGCGGTATTTGCCGATGAGAACCGTGAAAGGCAAAGGCTTACGCATTACTTTGATATTTCCGATACCCACGAGAGCAGATATTCCCGTCCCGTTCCCCTTTGGAATATGCGGCAGGAGTATGAAGCCGATGTAATCGAAACGCTGGAAAGTACTTTTGGAGAAATTGACAACAAAAGCAATCTTGCGGAAGCTGTTATATGTGCGGCGAAAAATGCCGCCGAGGACAATCTTCCCGACTATATCCGAGATTTGCTGTACTCGGTAAACGACAGTTTTTTGGAAGGACTGGACGAGGACAGTATCACTTCTCTATATCGGGTGGTTGTTACTAACAGCGTGGCGTATATGATGATGTCCCGGCTCGGTATTGATACGGAAAGCTATTTTGAGGACGATGATTTCAGAGATGTTACCAACTTTAATACGCAGGAAACGCTCAATGCGCTTGGATTTGCCACAAGCGATATTGCGGAAATGGGATTATCTGAGATAGCAAAGACCGTTATGGCTTTGGATCGGCAAAATCGCATAATTGCCGGTCAGAACAGAAATGAGTACAATGGGGTTGAAAATAAAACCGAAAGGAGCTTTAGCGATGAACGAACTGACCTACACGATGGTGGGCGATTACAGCCTGCCGAACCTGAGATTGCCGGAGCAGCCGGAAGTGAGTGGACCATAGTCAATAATCTGGACACAAAAAGGCGAAAAGAATTAAGAAGAAAGTAAAGATTTTTCAAAATGAATGGGCGACAAATAATTAATAGCCGAGTGAATGCGATTAAGATTATAAAA
>NZ_JAOQKH010000016.1:0-31791 GCF_025567485.1 Porcipelethomonas ammoniilytica
ATAACGGTAATAATATCAATGTTCTTGACGGTATAGCTTTTAGTAATGATTGCTTCTTAAATACGCCTTATTATACTAGTAATTGTACCACAGGGGTATATCCTTCCCTTGTAAACAGAGGATCTGCTAAAAATTGTACTGGAAAGCAGTTGGTTGTAAGCGTATTTTTAAACGCAACAATTAACGGTACAAACCAAACATGGTCTGACAGTGAAATGACTGATAAAAATCAACAAGTAAAAACAGCAACAGATTATATTAAAAATCAAAGCTCAAGATACAGTAATACGGTTACTTTTGAAAATGCAAATACCAATTCTAATCTTTCACTTTTGATACCTAATAATAATATTTCCATAACAGTCCCTTCAAGCAATACCATATGGAATATTACTGTAAACGGTACATCAAAATCACTGCAGACAATGCTCAGAGAACAGCTTCAGACATATAATATGATGCCTGATACACTTAAATCACAATATAGTGCTGATGGAGTATCTTATGTTGTATTTATTGAATACAACGGACGTTCTTCCATGATGTGTTTAAGCGATATTGATATCGTATCTCTTGTAAGACCGGGCAATTCTGCTGCTGATGATACTGCAAGAAGTATTACTCACGAGCTTATGCATTGTTACGGAGCACCGGATATTTATGGAGATAACGTAGCAGCTTACTCACAGGTAAAGTATTATTACGATATTATGAGAGTAGCCGGAATATCCTTAAATAGCCTTAATGTTAATACATATGCTGCTTATTGTGTAGGCTGGACTAATACATTATTAACAGAAGATGCTGTTGCTTATGATTTTTCATAATTAAGCTGACTCCTAAAAACTTAAGGAGTATTAATAAAATAAAAGCCTATCGGGATTTCTCCTGATAGGCTTAGCTTTGCAGCAACCGACACTATGTTGTTGCATTATATCTTAAATATGCCTTACTCACTTCTAAGAGCTTCAACAGCGTCTCTCTTAGCCGCCATTCTCGCCGGAATATGTCCTCCAAGCATTGTGAGAATTGTACTGATAGCAACAAGTATAAGTGCATGTGAAATTTTTAGATGTGCGACGTTTTTAAGATCTGTAAGAGAATATATTATTGCATTGATCGGGAAAGTTAATAATTTAGCAATAATAATACCAAGCATACCGGAAGTTACACCCAAAATAAATGTTTCCGCATCAAAAACTCTGGTTATGTCTTTTTTCCTTGCACCGAGAGCTTTCAGTATACCAATTTCCTTTGTTCTTTCAAGAACAGAGGTATACGTTATAATTGCAATCATAATCAAGCTGACAATTAAATTTGTTCCTGCAAAAGCTATAAGTACAATTGTAATACCGTCCATGATTCCGTCAGACATTCCGGAAATCATACTTGCCATATCAGTATAAATTATCTGATCATCAGCTTCAAGACTTTCATTGTACTTATCCAAATATTCAAGCATTTTGTCCTTACTTTCAAAGTCATAAGGATAAAGCTGAATGGCATATGGAATTTCATTTCCGCCGAGATATGCAATAGTTTGTTTCTTTGTTTCCTCATCCATAGCTTCCATGGAAAGTACGTTTACATCAGACTGTTCCTGTGCCTTTACAATTTCTGAATTCTTAGAATTATCAATGACTAGTTGTGCAAGTTCATCATTATAAGCAACTCCGCCGCCCTCTGACATCATTGAGGTAGGAGAATCTTCCTTAGGTCTTACAATACATGAAATGCGCAGAGTCAAAGTGTTTTCTGCATTATACATAGCTGCTAAATCTGTATTGTAAGAATATGTACCGTATTCTGTTTTTACGTAATAATCATCGTTCATTACTACTTTAAGTTCTTTACCGATAATTTCGTTAAAATCAATTTCTTCAAGATTATCAGCATCAAAACCAAGTTCTTTCATCACAGCTTTGTTAATACGGTTTTTTGTATCAACCACAAGCATAAGATCATTAGGTGTTTCAGGCATTGTTCCAGTCAGAACATCATAATGTTCATTCATCAGGGAATGTTTGTTTTCATTTAATGAAACAGGGTAAGATGACCAGTTTATATTAGCTGATGTTACCGGAATATAATTTTCTCCGTCCTTACGTATCATATTCATATTTACAAGTCTGGAATATGTTACACCTTTACAAAGAGACGAATCCATATTATTTACATACTCAAGATATTCATCTGTAAATTTATTGGTATGCGTCATAGTATCCTGCATAGAATCAAACAGATAGATTTTCTTTTCATCGGGATAATCTTCATATTTTTTCTGTTCTTCACCCATTTTTATCATAGTATCTGTGTCCAGATTCATACTCTGCTGTGATATTATTATGGGCATTTGCTGTAAAGTATCCGCTTCAAATTTATCTATCTGCATCTGAAAACCTACAGAAAGACTTAATATTACAGCAATGCCGATAATACCTATACTTGAGGCAAAAGAAGTAAGAAATGTTCTGCCGAGTTTTGTTCTGATATTGTTAGCTGAGAGCTTGAGAGCAGTAAGAAAACTCATACTTGTCTTTTTAAGACTAAATTCTTTATTCTCTTTTTCAAAACTATAAGGATTACTGTCAGAAACAATTTTACCGTCCTGGAATTTTACAATTCTGTCAGCATACTTTTCGGCAAGCTCCGGATTATGAGTTACCATAATTACAAGCTTATCTCCGGCAATTTCTTTAATAAGATCCATTATCTGAACACTTGTTACAGTATCAAGAGCACCTGTAGGCTCATCGCATAAAAGTATGTCAGGGTCGTTTGCTAAAGCTCTTGCTATTGCCACACGCTGCATTTGTCCGCCGGAAAGCTGATTAGGCTTTTTATGAAGGTGATCCTTAAGACCTACCTTTTCCAATGCTTCCTGCGCTCTCCTGTGTTTTTCAGCAGCAGATACTCCGCTTAAAGTCATGCCCATTTCAACATTAGCAACAATACTTAAATGCGAAATAAGATTATAGCTCTGAAAAATAAAGCCTATACTGTTATTTCTATAAGCATCCCATTCACGATCCTTAAAATTTTTCGTTGATTTTCCATTAATAATCAGATCGCCGGAATCATAACGATCCAACCCTCCTATAATATTCAGGCATGTAGTCTTTCCTGAACCACTTGTACCGAGGATCGCAACAAATTCCTGCTCTCTGAAAGAAACGCTTATATCGTCAAGCGCTCTGGTTTCAACGTCCCCTACCCTATATGTTTTTTTAATGTTTTTTAACTCAAGCATTCAATACCTCCAATATAGATTCTCATTTTATTCTAAAAATAAAACCAGATTAATAATACCACTGATAAAGAATAAAGTCAAACTAAAAAATATTAAAATATAAATTTTCATCAATCTGTCACATTATTTTAACCAGTTTTATTTTGATATCAATTTGATATCATTATATTATCATAAATTTCAGAACTTGTCAAGAAATATTTTAATTTCTTGGTAAAATATAATAATTTCACAAGTAAACAGTAAAAAAATCCTCTGAATATGATTAAATTTTCAAAAATATATAGTTTTTTTACGGATTTTGTGATATAATAAGTGTTATCAATTTATAGAAAGGATCTGATAAATTTGATCATTGACTGTCATACACATTCCCGAAACTCCTTTGACGCTGATAACGACACCGTAAAAGAACGCTGTCAGCGAGCGATTCAGCTAGGACTTGACGCTATGGCGATTACCGATCATTGTGAGGTAAACAGGTTCTATGAAAAAGAATACTATCATATAACCGAAGAAAAAAAATACGATGATTACGGTTTTAAACGAGCCTATGAGGCGTCAATGGAAGAAATTTCTCAGGCAAAAGACGAATTTGCCGGAAAGCTGAATCTTATCTGCGGAATTGAACTGGGACAAGCTACAGCCGATACTGCTGTTGCAGATCTGATCCTTTCTGACAAACGTCTGGACTTTGTTATAGGCTCAATGCATGAGCTTCCGAATCACGACGACTTTGCATTTCTTGATTACAGTAAAGAAAATGTACCAAAGCTTATGGAGGAAAATTTTACTGAAATACTCAAGCTTTGCCAATGGAATAAATTTGACGTTTTAGGTCATCTTACATATGCATTGCGTTATATACAGGGAAATCAGAAAATTCAGGTTGACATGTCCCCTTACAATGAAATAATTGCAGAAATTTTTAAAACCATAATAAATAACGGAAAAGGTATCGAAATTAATACGTCCGGCTTAAGACAGGCATACGGCAAAACTTTTCCGTCATATGAATATATAAAATTATATAAGGATTTAGGCGGTGAAATTATCACTCTGGGTTCAGACTGCCATTCCACAGCCGACCTTGCAAAAGGAATTCCCGAAGGTATTGAACTTGCCAGAGAGGCAGGTTTCAGGCAAATCGCATACTATAAAAACAGACAACCACATTTTCTTAAAATATAAGGAGAAAAGCTATGAACGAATTAATTAAACTTTTAAAACAAAACGCCAGATTTTCAAATGAACAGCTTGCGGCTATGCTGGGTACTACTCCCAAAGACGTTGCCGCACAAATTGAACAGCTTGAAAAGGACGGTATTATAAAAGGTTACAGTGTAATTTTAGATGAAAACCGTGCTGATAAAGACATGGTTATTGCAAACATTGAACTTAAGGTAACTCCTCAGCGTGACTGCGGCTTTGACGAGCTTGCTAAAACAGTTATGATGTATGATGAAGTTGACAGCGTATCGCTTATGTCAGGTTCATACGACCTTGCCGTTACCGTGACAGGAAGAAATCTCAAAGAAATTGCACTGTTTGTTGCACAGCGTCTTTCAACCATTGAAGGAGTACTTTCCACAACCACTCACTTTGTACTTAAAACTTACAAAGAAAAAGGTATCTTCATACAAGAAGAAGATATTGATGAAAGGGGTTTTGTTGCTCCGTGATTAATTATGATTCTGTATTATCTTCAAAAATAAAGGAAATAAAGCCTTCAGGTATACGAAAATTTTTCGACCTTGCAGCTACTATTGATAATGTTATTAGTCTAGGTGTTGGCGAACCGGATTTTCAAACTCCGTGGGCTATAAGAAAAGCTGCTATTGATACCCTTGAAAAAAAGAGGATAATCTATACTGCTAATTCAGGTCTTGCTGATTTACGCTGTGAAATTTCACAATATATTAATAAAAAACTGAACGTAAAATATGATCCCGAACATGAAATAATAGTAACAGTCGGAGGTTCTGAGGCTATTGATATTTCTATCAGAGCGCTTATTGATCCCGGAGATGAAGTTTTAATTGTAGAACCATGCTTTGTTTGCTACGCTCCTATTGTCGAGCTGACCGGAGGCGTTCCGATTACTGTAGAAACCAAACTTGAGGACAACTTCAAACTTACTGCCGACGCTCTTAAATCCAAAATCACCGATAAGACCAAACTGCTTATTCTGCCCTTCCCTAATAATCCTACGGGTGCAATTATGACTAAAGAGGATCTTGAACCTATTGCAGAAATACTGCGTGATACCAACATTATGGTTTTGTCTGATGAGATCTATTCGGAGCTTACTTACGGAAGAAAGCATTTTTCAATCACTCAGCTTGATGGAATGCAGGAAAGAACTATACTTATCAACGGCTTTTCAAAGGCTTTTGCCATGACAGGCTGGCGTCTTGGATATCTTGCAGCGCCTGAACCGTTAGTTACACAAATACTTAAGATCCATCAGTACGCTATTATGAGTTCTCCTACAGTAAGCCAGTATGCAGCAGTTGAAGCTCTTACACACTGTGAACGTGAAGTTAAAAATATGGTTTCAGAATATAATGTACGCCGCAGACTGCTTGTTGACAGTTTTAATAAAATGGGTCTTGAATGCTTCAACCCTGAAGGTGCGTTCTATGTATTTCCATGTATTAAAAGTACAGGCATGACAAGCGAAGAATTCTGCGAAGAGCTTTTAAATGAACAAAAGGTTGCAGTAGTTCCGGGAAATGCGTTCGGAGAAAGCGGTGAAGGATTCATTCGTGTATCCTATGCATATTCACTGAAACACCTTATGGAAGCTCTTAAAAGAATTGAAATTTTTATCAGGAATAGGAAATTAACGGAGTAATTATGGATAGCATTAAAGTGAAAACGTCTGCCAAAATCAATCTTTCTCTTGACGTTGTCGGACGTAAACCTGACGGATATCACCTTATTGAAAGTATATTTCAAAGTGTTAATATCTATGATATAATAACTGTTTCTAAAATCGAAAACGGAATACATCTGACATGTAATGAACCGGAAATTCCATGCGACAGCAGAAATATTGCTTATAAGGCAGCCAGATTATTTCTTGATAAAACAGGTATAAAGTCAGGAATAAATATTCATATCGAAAAACATATACCGTCTCAGGCAGGACTTGGCGGCGGAAGCTCAGACGGTGCAGGCGTTCTTTACGCAATGAACACACTGTTTGACACAAATATTGATATTTGTGACTTAGCAAAACTTGCTGCAAATATAAGTGCGGATACAGCATTTTTTATCTACGGCGGTACTGCTTTTGTCCAGGGGATCGGAGAAATAATCAATCCCATACGCTTGCTTCCTCCAATTGAACTGGTTATTGCAAAAGGCAGATCCGGTATATCAACTCCTGAAGCTTACAAAATGATTGATGAATTATCTGAACCAAATCATATTGATACACGTAAGCTTTTGAAAGCAATTGATAAAGGTAAATTTATGTATCACTGTGATTGCTGCGGCAATATTTTTGAACAGGTCACAACTGTAAACGATGTGTTCGATATAAAAAAACGTATGATTGCAAATGGAGCTGAAAATGCAATTATGAGCGGAAGCGGTTCAGCAGTTTTCGGTATTTTCAAGGATTCCGAAGCAGCCGCTAAATGTTCAGAAAAACTAAAAAATATCTATCCCTTTGTAGTTCACTGTCAGACTATTCCTCAAAGTATTACTACAGAAACTAATTAACAGAGGTATTGTATATGAATATTGAAGAACAATTTAACCTTATAGCTAAGGAATATGATGCAAACAGAAAAAAATTTATACCTTGCTTTGATGAATTTTACGAATATACTACAAAATTTATAGCGTCAAACATAGAAACACCTAAACAAATCTTAGATTTAGGTGCAGGTACTGGTATTTTATCATATTTTTGGTTTCAGCACTTTCCAAAATCTGAATATGTTCTTGTTGATATCGCTGATGACATGCTGAATTCGTCAGAAATAAATACTTGGTTTGATTCATACTGGGAACATCAATTAAAAAACAGCGGACTAACGGCAAAAGATATAGAACTCTGGAAAGAACGCAGAAAATTAGACATAGAATGTTCCGTCGAAGAAGAAATGGATATGCTGAGAAAATGTAATTTTAAAGAAGTCAAATGCATTTACTCAAATCAAAAATTTTCTGTTATCGTCGCAATAAAATAAGTTTCTATATATTAAGAATACTAAATAACCTGAGAAGAAAATTCTTCTCAGGTTATTTTATACCAAAATTTTTTATTCAGTGATATTTATATTTACTCCATTTACTTCAACATTTTCATCGGCTTTTATCAATATGTATTTTTGACCGTCAATTATCTGGGTTCTAATAAGATCCGGTCTATCAGGACTGACCTTTATTGTAATGTCCGGAGTTTTCACTTCAAATTTCTTTACATCAATTATATTTTTAGGACTCAATCCTGTATCGGCGCCAAAGCGTGTATCATACTGCTCTTCAAAATTAGATATATTTGGCTCGGATACTCCGCAGTATTCCAGAACGTCTTTTACAGTATGTTTAGATATTACCAATGGTTCTTCCCTTTTTTCAGCCTTATGCTCTGCAACCATTTCACATATTTGGGCATGGACAGTCTGAACAACTTCAAAGCTGCAATCCTCAGACACGGTTTCTTCCAAAATCGCATTAAAAATTTCCTTTTGAGTATCTGCCGGCATAGGAATATCCGTATTGAATATTTCTGCTACAAAGTCTTCATAATTTTCAGATGAATTTCTTATATAATAAACAGCATTATAAATATTTGATTGACGGTCATCAAAAGACGGAAACATAAATCCAAGCTCAGGAGCACTTATGATCCAATCTGTTGCAATATTACGAAAACAGTTTTCATGAACATAATAACTAAGTGCCGGTTTTGTTTGTTTTACAGGACATATACTGCAAAGAATATATGTAAACACCTCAGATGTATCTTCCAATTTTACGTCGTCCTTTGCATAAACCGGAACATCATACTTATCACATGTAAGCAGTATCAGATATTTTCCTTCAAAGTCAATGGACTGAATAATATGTTTATAAATCTCAGACACTGCCTCGTCGTCTTTCAGTTCCGAATTTTTCAGATTCATAAGCAACTTATGCTCGTCACTGTCAATAACCTGCTGATTGGAAAACTCAATATCAATAAGATTTTTACCCAATGTTCCGGAAAGAGTTTTTTTAATGATAGCAAGAATTTCTTCAGCCTCTTCCCTTGGTACGGTTCCGAAAAACTGATCAAATTCAGAGATTATTTCCTTATTTTCATTAACATAGCATCCTCGAATATTTGAAATATTAGTTTTGTCAATATTAAAACGTCTGCGGATTTCCGCAATTTCTTTTTCTGTCATGTTGATTTCCTCTTTCATTTTTTGAATATTATTAGTATAACACAAATTTAATTTAAACTCAATATCCGACTTAAAGAAAAAAGAGCGATTTTACGCTCTTTTTAAATTATTCATTTTTTTCTTTTTTCCTGCGTTCAATAAGTCTTCCCACACAGAAAGCAATTATTGAAGTGCCTATTCCGGTTTGCAGACAAAACAGCAGGCTTTCAATTTCGCCGGGAATTTCTCCGCCCAGATATGTTTCCAATACCGGCGCAAACCACGGTTCATATTCTTCACCCTGTATTTCCGATACCATTTCACTTCCCGCATCGTCAGAACCACCGAAATCAGCACCCTTGAGTGCAAAGAACGGTACAAATGCAATAAGAACAGCTGCCAAAACACAAGCAATAACACTTCCCTTTATCTTAGAAGGCTTTGTGTTTACATAATTTAAATCCGCAAGTTCATTTTTTGCATAAACTTCAAGGACAGAAATTATTATTACTGAAAGAAGTCCTTCCAGTATAGCAAGCGGAATCTGAGTAACAGCAAATACTCCCAAAAATTTAATCATTGACGCACCAATTCCTCCGCTTTCAGATGGATAAGCTACAGCAAGCTGGAAAGAAGTTACACAGTATGTAAACAGATCGCCTAATGCAGCGGCAAGGAAAACGCTAACTTTTTTATTTACATTCAGCTTCTGACAGACTTTATAAATACCAAATGTCATAAACGGTCCGGCAATTGCCATTGAAAATGTATTTGCACCGATTGTAGTAAGTCCGCCGTGGGCAAGCAGAACGGCCTGAAAAAGAAGTACTATAATTCCTAAAACGCTTACAGCCGAAGGTCCGAATAATATAGCGCCCAGACCTGTTCCTGTCATATGAGAACAGCTTCCTGTAACCGACGGAATTTTAAGTGATGAAATTACAAATATGAATGCGCCGGAAATTGCAAGCAGAATAAGAGTTCTGCGATGCTCTGTAATTTTTTTCTTGATCGACATAAATCCCATAACAAGAAAAGGAAGTGATAATACGCCCCAAAGTATACAGTATCCAGGAGCGATAAAACCTTCCATAATGTGCATAGCATCCGCAGCAGGAATTATTCCGATACACAACGCTATGGCAAAAATAATACCGATAAGCTTTTTTTGTTTTTTAGTCATATAAAAAACCCCTTTACTTAATTTATAAAAACATTTCCTTTAACTCAGAAATACTTTTAACAGTTTTATTGGCAGCAATAATCCCCCTGACTGCCAACAGTTCACAAACCTCCATAAGTACTGGTCTGACAAGGTTTGCTTTTTTCAATAAACCACTATCTGAGAACACATTTTTCGGAATATCATCAGCAATAATGCATCCGTCGTGAAATACAATAACACGCTCAGTCCATTTCCATGCAAAATTCACATCATGAGTGGATACGATAGTCGTTATATTCTGATTTTCTAAGCGCTCAAGAGTTTTTTCAAACATTTTACAATTTACTGGATCAAGAGACGCTGTAGGTTCGTCAAAGATAATTATTTCCGGCCGCATAGCAAGAATATCTGCAATACTTACTCTCTTTTTCTGTCCGCCGCTAAGATAATGAACAGGACGTTCCCGAAGAGACTCAATATTCATTTCAATCATAGAACTATTAACCCTTTGCTTCACTTCTTCTTCAGATAATCCCATATTAACAGGTCCGAAAGAAACTTCCGCTTCAACTGTCGATGCAATCAGCTGACTGTCAGGCTCCTGAAAAACTATTCCTACATTTCTTCTTAAAATATCTAAATTTTTGCCTGTAATCTCAATATCTTTATAAAAAATACTGCCATGATGATGTGATAAAACACCGTTAATATTCAGAAAAAATGTTGACTTTCCCGAACCGTTTGAACCTAATACTGCTATTTTTTCGCCCTTACTGAAATCTGCATTTATATTTTTAAGTGAAAATCCGCTGTCATATTCAAATGATAAGTTTTTTATCGTCAATATATTTTCACTGTTCATAAAATGTCCCTTTCAAAATAGTATCAAGTAAAATTTCAGACAAAATAATCAAAATAACGTAAACTACAAAAAATATTACTTGCTTTGATTTTATAGTTTTTTTCTGACACATAAACTTTATTTTACCGCCTGAGCATCTTGATTCAATTGCATTATAATAATCCGACGCCCTCCTCAATGAAACCGCAAAAAGATTTCCGCATATAAGTCCAAAAGTTTTTAAGGAAGTACGAAAATTACAATAACCCAAACGAGCCGCAGCGGAATTTTTCATTTTTGCCTGACTGTCCAATAAAATAAAAATATATTTATACATAAGATTCATAAGCTCGATAATAACAAACGGCAGCTTAAGTTTACCCAGTACGGCAATAATTTCCGTTACCGGCGTAGACAAAGACATCAAGTACATAGCGCTTACCGCACCAATCGCCCTGCATGATATATGCACTGCTCTATAAATATTCTCAGGAAGAACTTTAACTGAAAATCCTCCGCTGAAATTAAAATCCAACATGATAGCGATCGAAGTCATAATAAGAAATACCAAGGGAATACACATTAAAGACAGATACTCTCTTGTATGGATTTTTCCATTATAAACAGTTATCACTCCGGCAGAAACCGCAATCAGTATTGGTACAATAACATTTTGAGAGCATATTGACAATATCATAATTATAAAGGAACATAAAACCTTGAGACTGCTGTTCCAATTTTTAAGTTTTGAACTATATGCATATTCGTCAATGGATCTTGCACCGAAATGGTTATGTTTCATGTTAAAACCTCAAATAAAAAAGTCATATTACCGAAAACTGCGTATTTCGGTAATATGACTAAAAAATGACACAACAAATCAAAGGGTATGGTATTTTTATAAAAACACACCCTCTGTCAGCCGCCATTTCCCGTCGCTCGCAGGATCCGGACACGGAATATATATTGGCAGGTCTTCTGACTTGAAAATTCAGATTATAACATCAACGCAGTTTTGAGTCTTCCCAACAAAAGTCAGTGACATAATTCAAAACGGCTTTTTTCTCACAGCAGCGGGACTGTTCAGGATTTTCACCTGATTCCCTTTTAATTCACAGTTAAGTGAAACCAATTTCCGTAAATATTCAATAGAATTATAACACAAATACAGAATATTGTCAATATTTGTTTTCCCTTTAACCGAATTTTACTTATATAAAAAATAACCTGTTTACATTGTAAACAGGTTATTGAATATTAAATATAATCTATAAACTTTAAAATACTGCTATAACATAATTGGATTAATATTTCTTTTCCAGTTCTATCTTTAAATTTTTTATAATTTTCTTTTCAAGCCTTGATATGTAAGACTGCGAAATGCCTATTAAATCCGCAACTTCTTTTTGTGTTTTTTCTTTTCCGTCCAATAAGCCAAATCTCATCTGCATTATTTGTTTTTCACGTCCGCCGAGAGACTCAACAGCCTCACGGAGCATGCCCCGTTCCGCCTCCGATTCGATTCCTTTATTTACAACGTCCTCGTCAGTTCCTAAAACATCAGACAGCAAAAGCTCATTACCGTCCCAATCAATATTCAGCGGTTCGTCTATTGATATTTCATTACGATACTGCGATGACTTTCTCAAAAACATAAGTATTTCATTTTCAATACATCTTGACGCATATGTCGCAAGCTTTATTTTTTTATCTGGTCTGAATGTATTGACAGCCTTTATCAGTCCTATAGTACCAATAGAAATAAGATCTTCTACGCCTGTTCCTGTAGATTCAAATTTTTTAGCAATATAAACCACAAGTCTAAGATTATGTACTATTAATTTTTCTCTGGCGCCGCTGCTGTCTTCAGCAAGCTCTGCAAAAGCCTTTGCCTCCTCTTCCTTTGAAAGCGGAGGCGGAAGAGTATCGGAGCCGTTAATATAAAACACTCCATCATGAATTGATTTTTTCTTTTTAAAAATAAATAAGTATAATTTGTAAAAAAATGATTTAAAACAATTCATGAAATAACAATTCCTTTCTATTCAGCATAATAATTTTGGATTAAAGATTGCAGGCGTATCCTTTGGATTTATCCCTATCAAAGCTTCGGTTTTTTTATTCTTTCCGGTTTCTTTATCAGCAATAATGATCTCATCAGGAGAAAAAACAGGTATTAACCCATTGTTTCCTATAGTTGAATACGGTATAAACCTCAGTCCGTATTTTTGATAAAGATATTCCGCTCTCTCCGGACAGATTTGTTCATCATTGTCCCCTATGTAAGAAAATTCCTTTTGCGGACAAATTATAACAGGCTTTCCGCTGAAATGGTCAATCAATGAATTTCCCGTATCCGCCAACGCTTCCATGGAAAATACTCCGGATTTATGACGTATAATAACTTTATAATGATGAGAAGTATCACAGCCCCTGTCCATTAAACGTCTTACTGCAGTTACTGCAAAATACGCAACAGCAGTAAATATGACTAAACTAAGCAATGAAAAATCAACATAAAAATATGAATTATTAAACGCCATAAAGGACGGCTTGAAAGTAATATACAAAAGCATTACCACTCCGCCGAAAATAAAATTTACTATGTAAAAATACAAAATAAGTTTCAGAGTATGTTTTTTATCCTTTACTCCAAAAGCCATACCTACTATAACCACTGCCGCTCCAAGTTTAATTGCTAATGGAATTAAAAAATTACCGGCAGGGAGCAAAATAGTCAGTGAAAATAAACTTCCGATCACAGAGGATATAATACATCTTATAGTTTTAAGTGGAGTATGGGTAAATTTTGCTGTTGCACGCAGCAAAAAATAGTTTACATAAATATTCAAAACTATAAGTACGTCCAGATAAATACTTTTCATAAAACCGCCGCCTTATGTTCGGATATAAATTTATTATAGCTGAAAGGACAGGGTTTTTAAGTCGAAAGCTGTTATGTCATAATTTTTGTTAAATTGCACAAAAAATCCCGCTTATCAAAAGCGGGATAATTTTATTTAAGAAATAAAAGCTGAAAATGCCTTATATGTCATATAAACGTCAATTTTAGAAACCGTTTCAAAAGGCGCATGCATTGAAAGTACCGGAACGCCTACATCAATAGTGTCAACATTAAGATTTGCAATATAAGCCGCAACAGTTCCGCCGCCGCCCATATCTACCTTACCAAGCTCTCCGGTCTGCCAGATTACATTATTTTTATCAAGAAGTCTGCGGATTTTTCCTACAAATTCGGCAGAGGCGTCTGATGTACCTGATTTTCCTCTTGCGCCGGTAAATTTAGTTACCACAACGCCGTAATTTATAAACGCACAGTTTCTCTTGTCCATAACATCGGGGAATGTAGGGTCAAATGCCGCATTTACATCGGCAGACATACATTCTGAATTTGACAGTACTGTTCTGCCTTCTTCACCGAATTCAGCAGCCAGATCTGCAATGAAATATTTCAGATAAGCAGACTGCAAACCGGTATTGCCGTCGCTGCCAGTTTCTTCTTTATCAGTCAGTATAGTAACTGCTGTGTATTTAGGATTCTTGCACTTTACTGTTGCCATCAGCGCAGTATATGCGCACACTCTGTCATCATGTCCGTAAGCGCCAATCATACTTCTGTCAAAACCGATATCCTTTGCCTTGAAAGCCGGAACTGCTTCAAGCTCAGCCGAAAGAAAATCATCTTCAACAATACCATACTTCTCATTTAAAATGTTCATTATATTAAGCTTTACAGCTTCGCTCAAACCGTCCTCTTTAAATGGTCTTGAACCGATAACAATATTAAGCTCCTCGCCTTTTATACCCTGTGCAAGGTTTCTTTTCATCTGATCCTGCGCCAGATGCGGAAGAAGATCGTTTACACAAAATACCGGATCGTCCTCGTCTTCACCGATAGTAACAGTTACCTTACTGCCGTCTGCTTTGACGATTACACCGTGCAGAGCCAGCGGAATTACTGTCCACTGATATTTTTTAATTCCCCCGTAATAATGAGTTTTAAACAGAGCCATTTCAGTATCTTCATATACCGGACACTGTTTCAGATCCAGTCTTGGAGAATCAATATGTGCCGCACAAAGCTTAACGCCTTTCTTTATGTCCTCGCTGCCTATTACAGCCATAATCACGGCTTTGCCTCTGTTGTTTACATAAACCTTATCTCCTGCTTTAAGTCCCATACCGGGCTTAAACTCAATAAATCCATGGTCTTTAAGAAGCTTTACTGTATATTCCACTGCTTCTCGTTCAGTTTTTGCAGCGTCCAAAAACTTTTTATATCCCTCGCAGAATTTATCACTTTTTTTGATATCTTCTGCTTTCATTTTTAAAACAGCATTTTTTTTCTGAGACAGCAAAGCTTTTTTTAATTCCTTTCCCTCTGACTTTTCTTTACTCATGCAGCTTACCTCCAATTGCTAACTTTTATATTTATTATTATAATAATCTTTAATTTTATCCGTAACCTCTCTGGTTACTTCATATAAATTATTTATATCACTATTATTTTTTATAATAAAATCAGAATTTTGTCTGAAAAATTCTTCTTTAAGCTGTGAATCCATACGGTACTGTGCCGATTCACGGCTTATTTTATCCCTTTCAACAATTCTCTCAAGACGCAGATTATCTCGGGAAATAACGGAAATAATCAGTTCACAAAAATCATCAGCACGGCTTTCAAACAGTGTCGGGGCATCGAGAAGAATAAGTTTATTCCCTTGAAAGGACAGTCTCCTTATAGTTTTCAGTATTTCAGATGTGATATAAGGGTATGTAATCGAATTTAAAAGTTCAAGTTTTTTCTTGTCTGTAAATACCAATCCTGCAAGCTTAGGACGGTCCAGAATTCCGTTTTCAAGTAAAATATCTTTTCCGAAAAATTCACAGATCTCCTTAAGACACGGCTGTCCCTTTTCCATAACCTGTCTGGCCACATGATCAGCATTTATAATTGAAAATCCGTTTTCAGAAAAAATTCTGCAAACAGTAGTTTTACCGGCTCCTGTCTGACCGGTGAGTCCTACCACCATCACTCCCTCAAGACTGTTCATACCCTTATCACCTCGAATCCTGCCGCCCTTAAAAGACGATTATATACTGCAAGACCTACTCCGTCCTTTTGAGGCGGTCTTACAAAAATTCTATCAGCATTTAAACTATCAAGCTCTCTGAGCTTTGCAAAAAAATTATGTGCCTGCTGACTGCTGTCGCTGCCGTATGTCACATATCGACAATTTATTTTGTTTGTATCATCATCATCAAATAAAAGACAAAATGTATTAATGCCCTGATTATTGTTTACATATATACAGAAATTTTCAAAATCTCCGTCAATAATTTTTACATCTGCTTGAGGTGAATAATGCTTATACTTCATACCCGGAGAAGGAGCTTCTCTTCCCGCTGCTATATCGTTTAATATTGCGTCATCAATTATAACATTATCGGCATGTTCCATCAGCATCTCGGATGTAACCGAACCTGGTCTGAGTATTCTGACTGTGTTTTCATCATCAAAGGAAATCACTGTAGATTCAACACCGAATCTGCTTTCTCCCCCGTCAATAACAGCGGAAATTTTTCCGTTCATATCATTCATAACATGAGCTGCCGAAGTAGGACTGGGATATCCGGAACGATTTGCAGAAGGCGCTGCAATAGGACCGGTTAAACGTATAAGTTCTCTCATAACCCTATGTGACGGCATTCTTATTCCTACAGTATCAAGTCCTCCGGAAGTTTCAGCCGGTATAATATCATTTTTTGGTACAATCATAGTAAGCGGACCTGGCCAGAATATTGCAGCCAGACGATAGAAAATATTTGGTATATCATGTCCCAGCTTATCAGCCTCTTCAATTTTATATATATGAACTATAAGGGGATTATCTGCCGGTCTCCCCTTTGCTTTAAAAATTTTCTTTACAGCCTCAGGATTTAATGCATCGGCACCAAGACCGTAAACTGTTTCTGTTGGAATACCGACAACATTGCCCTTTCTTATTAATTCTGACGCAGTTAATATATCTTCCGCTGAATCGTATAGTAATATTGTATTTTCCATTTTTACTGATTCTGCTGCATAGCAAGCTTTGCTGCCTGATCGGCAGTAGCCAAAGCGTTCAGCACTTCCTCCAAATTTCCGTTTAATATTTCTTCAAGTCTGTATATAGTCAGATTAATTCTATGATCAGTCAGTCTGCCCTGAGGATAATTATACGTTCTGATTCTCTCGGAACGATCCCCCGTACCAACCTGCGTTCTTCTCTCGGACGCAATCTTATCATTCTGCTCATTAAGCAGCATTTCATAAAGACGTGAACGGAGAATTTTCATTGCCTTATCCTTATTTTTAAACTGACTGCGCTCATCCTGACATTCAACAACACAGCCTGTAGGCAGATGAGTAATTCTAACAGCCGATTCAGTTTTATTAATATGCTGTCCGCCTGCGCCGCTTGCTCTGAAAACATCAATTTTAAGGTCTGCCGGATTAATTTCAAGCTCTACTTCGTCTGCCTCGGCAAGAACTGCAACAGTAACCGTTGAGGTGTGTATTCTGCCCTGAGACTCGGTTTCCGGAACTCTCTGCACACGGTGTACGCCGCTTTCATATTTCAGTCTTGAATAAGCTCCCTCGCCTTCAATAGAAAAGCTTATTTCCTTATATCCTCCAAGCTCTGTAGGGTGAGCGTTAAGAATTTCCTGCTTCCAGCCCTTCGATTCAGCATACATGGAATACATTCTATAAAGAGAGTTAGCAAACAAAGCTGCTTCTTCTCCTCCTGCACCGCCTCTGATTTCAATAATTACGCTTTTATCATCATTAGGATCTTTTGGCAGAAGAAGTATAGTAAGTTCATCAGAAAATTTTTCCATATCTTTTTTAGACTCATCAAATTCAGATTGAACCATTTCCTTAAAATCTTTGTCCATTCCGCCGGCTTCAAGAAGTTCCTTAGCTTCGTTAAAGCTGTTTGCCGCCTTTTCATATTCTCTGTATTTTTCCACAACAGGAGTAAGATTTTTAAATTCTTTCATCAAATCTGTAAAAAGCTTCTGATCGTCTGCAATTCCAGGCTCAGAAAGCTTGTTACTGAGTTCGTTATATCTTTGTTCCATTAATCTTACTTTTTCAATCATCTGTTTTCCACCTCTGCTGTTACTATTGTGATAAATTATTCTTCACGTATGACTTTTTTTATTCTCTTTTCAATTTTATTTCTGGGAACCATGAATTCATGTCCGCATTTTATACATCTTAACTTAAAATCCATTCCCGAACGAATAACAAACATTTCATTTCCTCCGCAGGGATGGAATTTTTTCATAATAAGTATATCCTTAGGTCTGATATCCATATGTTTCTCCATTCTGAAGTTTTGGGCGTAAAAGTTAAGCATAAATTTTTTGCATGACGTCATTTTACGGTTCAATAAACGCAATTCTTTTTTATTATACCCTATTTTTTGCATCAAGGCAATATTTTCTTTAAATATTTTCAAGAATTTATACAAAAATAATAAAAATTGCAAGGAGGTTTTTATGTTTTCAAGAATAACAAGTGAATTTGAACAGATAGAATTTGCTGAATTTGCTGCAAAACGGATTCGTGAGACCGTAAACGGTACAAAAAGAATAACAATTTTTCAAAATCAAAGTAAATATAAGGGACATCTTCAAAATCATGAAAAAAAGAATGCGACCCACGGTGATGTTTTTTATCTTTTGCCTACAGCTATAAATTCTTACAATTATATTACCGCACAAGTTTCAAGACCGGTCAGCGAAGCTTTAATTCCTGAACCGCTGCTCACACAATCGGTAAGAATTGAAATAATTACCGATTTTTCCAACAGACATAAAATTTCACAAATACTTTTGTCTGAAGGCGGATACGATATCAAGCTTGACGAAAATTACAGTAATAAAAAATAAATCTGCTTCATATAAATTAACCATTAAGACTTTATGGCATACCGCAGTACTTCTGCGGTACTGCTGTAAAGTAAACTTATCCAAATTGATAATACTTAATCTTACGGTATTATCATAAAAGTCACGGATAACAATAAAAAACAGATTCAGTGAATCGGAAAGGCAAGGAATAAATGAAAAACTATCTACCTGAAGGCTGCCTTATAAACACAGCTGAAAACATAAGGCTTACCGGAAGCATTGCAGGTCTTCACGAAGCAATGACATCAGGCAAAATACTTGAAGGGCGTGCCGCACTTTGTGACAGTGAACATAACATCATTGTTGATCTTCCCTGCATCAAGGGAATTATTCCGAGAATAGAGGGAGCAATTGGTATTGAAAGCGGTAAAACCCGAGATATTGCTCTGATTTCCAAAGTCAACAAGCCTGTTTGCTTTAAAGTCATATCTATTAATACAGACAGCAATGGAAATGAAACCGCTATTCTTTCAAGACGTATTGTTCAGGAAGAATGCCGAAAACAATACATAGAGAATCTTTCTCCGGGTGATATTGTTCCAGCTAAGGTAACTCATCTGGAACAATTCGGCTGCTTTGTGGATATCGGCTGCGGCATACCGTCTTTAATTCCTATTGATGCGGTTTCTGTTTCAAGAATTTCTCACCCATCTGACAGATTTTATCCCGGACAGGATATCAAAGTAATTATTAAAGGTATTGATTCTGACAGAATATGGCTGTCTCATAAGGAACTTTTAGGAACATGGCAAGAAAATGCAGATATGTTTACAGCCGGAGAAACCGTATCCGGAATAGTTCGCTCCATAGAAGATTACGGTATATTTATTGAGCTGTCTCCTAACCTCGCCGGTCTGGCCGAACCTAGAGAAAACGCTCAAATCGGACAGTATGCCAGCGTTTACATAAAAGCCGTAATACCGGAAAAAATGAAAGTAAAACTTATAATTGTTGATATTTTTAATGCAGAATACAAACCTTCTCCGCTGAAATATTTTGTAAACGATTCCCATATATCACAATGGCGATATCCTCCGGATTCATCAGATAAAATTATCGAATCTGTATTCGAATAAGTGAAAGGAGCTTTTATACTAAAGCTCCTTTAAATAATTTTATGCATTATAATCATCAACATCAAATTCACGGTTTTTAAAATAATATTTTTTATCCTCATCGGTTATCTGGCGTATTACTTTTGCCGGATTGCCGACAGCAATAGAATTTTCAGGAATATCATTTACTACAACACTGCCGGAACCTATAACGCAGTTATTGCCGATTGTCACTCCGGGATTGATTACACTGTTTCCTCCGATCCAGACATTATCTCCGATCGTTACAGCTATTCCGTATTCATATCCGGAATTTCTTGAATCAGGATGAATAGGGTGACCGGCTGTGTAAATAGAAACATTAGGAGCCAGAAGAACGTTATTGCCTATTTTTACTTTACCTACGTCTAAAATTACGGTATTAAAATTTGCGTAAAAATTATCTCCCACTTCTATATTCTTACCATAATCACAATGAAACGGAGCTCTGACGGTAATATTTTTTCCGGCGCTCCCAAGAATACTTCGTATAAGCCTTTCGGCGCATACGATATCTTCCGGATGACAATTATTAAATTTATATACTCTGACAGCATTTTCCATGCTTTCTTCCGGAAGACCATCCATCCAAGCTTTATAAGGAAGACCTGCCAGCATACGTTCCTTTTGAGTCATACAAAATCTCCTTGTTTATTATAATTTTTTCTTTTCTTCTTCTAAAGCTTTGATTAAATCGTCAATTGAATGAATATTATCCTGCTTTTTGGGTACGGTTTTCTTTACGGGCTTGTTCTGCACCGGATTTTTCTGGATCGGCTGAGACACTGTCTGCTGTCTGACAGGCTGGGACTTTGGTTCTCCAGTTTTTTCCTGTGCAGCCGGAATTTTAAATGCAGCCGTCTTTTCAAGGTCAATCTTATCGTCTGCATCAACTTTTTTATTTAAAGCCGCCTTAATAGCTGCCATCTTATGATTTTTGTCATTTCTGGATGCTTCCGGAGCAAGAGACGGTCTGCGTGTAACAGGCGCTGACGGTTTATCATCAACAGCCGCTCTGAATTTTTCAACGGCATTTTCCGATTGAATATTATTGTTATCAGAAATATTCCTTTTAGCCGCCGGTTTCATTGAAAAGTTTTCAGCAATTGAAGATTTTTTTTCTTCAAAACTTATATCCGGCTTTACTCCGGTTAACGGATCAAAAAGCGGATTTGCAGACGTACCTGACGAATCGTTATTAACGTCTTCTCCTTCCGGTTGAACATAAAACATTTCATCTTCCTCTTCGTTACCTCTTTTGCGTACAGAATAAATTTTAAAAATCAACATAGCAAGAAGAATAACACAAGGAAAAATCATTCCGACAAGTATACCGGTAATTCCTTTAAAAAATTTTATCACCTTACCAAGACTGATGCTTTCCGTTGTACATTTTGCTATAACATTTTCCTTTGGAACGTCAATTATTTCATCCTGCTTGCTGTCAGCGGAAACACGGTATACTGTACTATCCGTATTATGGACAACCTCAACGATTCTCATGACATTTTCATTCTTATCCTGTTTAAAAAGGATAACATTTCCTTCTGTCAGGACAGTAATCTCATTTTTCTCTGCTATTACAGCCGCTCCTTTTTCTAATTCCGGCATCATATCGGCAGTATTCATTATGTATATATTTTTACCGAAGATGCTTCCGGAATTGCTGCTTGAACCGAATATGTAATTAATGCCTATCGTGCACACGATACAGGCAATCAAAATTACAGTCAGTACCGCAACAAATATTGAAAATCCTAATCTTTTGCCCTTTGTCATTATTTTTTCCTCCAAAATCAATATTATTTTTATTATATCATAATATTTCAGGAATTACAATTTTATTTTTATATTTTTATAAATTTTTATTTTTATCACACACTCTTGACATATTTAAACTTTCATGTTAAAATAAATATGTTGCTTGTGTAGCACAGTTGGTAGTGCAGCTCATTCGTAATGAGCAGGTCGCAGGTTCGAATCCCGTCACAAGCTCCAGCATAAACCACATAGCTACGCCGTTTGCAAGAAATTGTAAACGGCGTTTGTTTTCGTTTTTTTGCTGTTTGTTAGCAACAGTCAAAGAAATTAAATTTAATTCAATTTTAATGCCGTAAAATATCTGTTAATTAACGTATCCGAGCTTTGTTGTATTTCACATTCGTGTACAACATACCATTATATTATTGAGAAAATCCAGCACCAAAATCAACATAAATTATGTAACGCTTTTTCCTCTTCAATCATATTCTATAACATGGAGGTGAAGTGAAATGAAAGATAAGAATGAAAGCTGTGTTGAACTGAATATCTACGTTGAATGCGATAAATGTTCTAAGTCCGAACCAATAGTATCATGTCCCGATGATAAACATGATGATAATGAGTCTTGCGTTAAAATAAACGTATTCGTTGAATGCGACGATAAGAAACACAGATACACTGTCTGATGTTATAACCTGAAATGACCGCCGATTTTTCGACGGTCATTTTTATCATTTATAAATACCAAGAATTATTGATTCATAAAAATGATATTGAACATTTCCTGGGTTAATCCGTATTTTTCAAAAAACAACTATCAAAAAACAATTTAGCCGCACAATCCTTATACGGTATTGTATTTCAAAATATCCGAATGCATATTAGTAGCAGTCAGGCACAATACGCTGTTTTCCTTTATTATATCACTTTTATCACTTTTCTTTTTCATTATCTACTTTTTTGTATATTCAAAGTTATTATTCGTGATATGAGGCATATTTTTTACAAAATTACGACTATGTACCTGATAGCACTATTAAATTCATAGTAATATTATACACATAATATTTAAGAAAAAATAAATATTTGTTCAAATTTAATTAATTTTTATTATTATGTTGATTTTTGTAAATTTTTGGTATATAATTAAAACATAACCATGGTTAAATAAATTTATTAAAGAGGTAAAAATGAAAGGTTTGAAAAAAATATTATCAATTGGATGCGCTGTACTTACATTAGCATCTTCTATGTCTTTTATTAGTGTATCAGCTGATCCGCCAACAGTTTTTAAAAATGGCTCTCGTACACAAAATGAAATTAAAAATAATTGGAGCACTTATGTTAATGAAGAAAAATCAAAATATCCAGAAACAGCTCATGATCAGCAGACTTATTGGAACGGCGGAAATTTAGATTCCTTTTCTTTAACTCCATGTACGCCAACATATGAAGGAAGCGCTAATCACGATCGATGCAATATAATGGATAGTACTACATATTTTCAATTCTATAAACCGGATTACAGTATGATAATCGAACATTATACTGATGACAGAGGTAAACCTCATAATACAACATACTCCCAATGTTATGCATTTGCCCTTAAAATAGCGTCAGATATTTATAAGGCAAGCGTATTCTGTCGGTATCCTATTGATAGTACAGGATATATAACATATTCAGACGGTACTAAAAGTTTATATCAGCCTCAATTAGGCGATGTTTTACGAATATCCACATATGAATCAGCTGCAGCAAATCACAGTATTATTATTACCGGTATTTCCGGAAGTAATATAACATTTGCTCAATGTAATGCTGACGGTCATTGTGAAATCGATTGGGATCAGACACGCATAGCATATCATAATAATTCCGGAAGCATAACATATTATGCGGCAACTGCAAGCAGACTAAGAATTTTGGCTCGTAATGGTCATGTTGAAAGAGTATGTAAAATAGGCGATTTAAATCTGGATGGTAAAATCGACTCAAATGATATTACCAAGCTTCAGAGCTTCCTGACAACCGGTAAGGCAGAATTTCCATTACAGGCCGCAGACGCTGATGAAAATCGTGTTATTAATGAAAATGATATAACGGCTTTGCAGAATATAATTAATAAAGGATCAAGTAATCTCGGACACGCTGTTCTAAATCCATATAATATAACTTCACCTATAAATAGCAATATAAATGGTGATTTTATTTATAATGGCGCTTCATATAAAATCAATGGCAGCAGCGTTTCATTTATGGGATTAATTGATAGTAGAGTAAAAAACTTCAGTATCCCTGGAATTGTATATAATTCCAATGATAATAAATCCTATACTGTTTCACAAATCGGCTATCCTGATGCCCCCAGACCCGGTGCAAACAGCGGATTATTAAATCTAGAAACTATAACCGTACCCGGAAGTGTAACTACTATACATAACTTTGCTTTTTATGGTGGTAAGCTTAAATCACTTAATCTGACCAGTTTATACGGATTAACTGAAATAAATTACTGTGCATTTACAAACTGTACTCAGCTTCAATCTGTTACTTTACCACGTTATATAAGAACTATCGGAACCAGTGCTTTTGCAGGATGTACGTCATTGACAAGTTTCAATATTGATTCGGATGCCTATGGAGTATGTCAATTAACAAAAATAAACGCATCTGCTTTTAGTAATTGTAATCAGCTAAGACAATTAAACCTTCCATTTGTAAATTCCCTTACAATTGAAAACGGTGTATTTGCATATATGGCAGCAACAACAACATCTCCTGTTAAAATTAATCTGGGCGCTCCCAAAAATCCTATTTATTCAATAATTACATTGAACAGCAGTGAGGTTGACATGTACAATAATAAAACACTTATTTTTACTGGCAGTTTAAGTAATTATACATTAAAAGACAGCAATGGAAACATAATTAATTGGAAATAACTAGTAACTAAACTTAATTGATATCGTTACAAGCGGCAAGGAGTAATTCTGCCGCTTGTAATTTTTTCTGCTAAACGTTATACGTTGGAGAAACAGATTTTTTCTCGTTCGATTGATATTGAAATTATTAACAGCGTGTGTTATAATGATATGGTAGGGAGTTTATTTTTGTGAATATGACGATCCCAGAAACAGGCATTATTACGTTAAAATTATAGGTGAAAGCAATGAATAAATCGTTTCAACAGTTTGTAAATGAAAGTAAAAATATAGTTTTCTTCGGAGGCGCCGGAGTTTCTACAGAAAGCGGGATTCCCGATTTCAGAAGTGTTGACGGTCTTTATAATCAGAAATATGATTATCCTCCGGAAATAATTTTAAGTCATGATTTTTTTATGAAAAATACAGAAGAATTTTATAGATTTTACCGTGATAAAATGCTTTGCCTTGACGCAAAACCAAATATTACTCATTTCAAACTGACTGAATTTGAACGGTCAGGAAAACTGAAAGCAATTGTTACTCAGAATATCGACGGTCTTCATCAGCGTGCCGGAAGCAAAATTGTATATGAACTGCATGGCTCAATACTCAGAAATTACTGTATGAAATGCCATAAATTTTATGATGCCGAATATATTCGTCAAAGCAAAGAAATACCCCACTGTAAGTGTGGTGGAATTATTAAACCCGATGTTGTTTTGTATCAGGAAGGACTTGACGATAATACTGTTGAAAAATCTGTGCAGGCTATTACAGACGCTGATTTATTAATAGTAGGCGGCACTTCTCTTAACGTTTATCCGGCTGCCGGACTTATCCAATATCGAAAAAGAACCTGCAAGCTGGTATTGATAAATAAAACTAAAACTTCTGCTGATATATATTGCGATCTGGTAATTCATGACAGTCTTGGAAAAATATTTGCAGAAACGGAGATAAACTGATGCAGTCATGGAATCCATGGCACGGATGTCATAAAATAAGCGAAGGATGTCAGAATTGTTATGTTTACCGTACAGATTCCAGATACGGTAAAGACAGCGGAAAGGTTGAGAAAACAAGCAATTTTGATATGCCGCTTAACAGAGACAGGTCAGGAGAATGGAAACTTCAGAACGACGGTTTTGCAGTTGCAACATGTTTGACTTCTGATTTCTTTATCAACGAAGCTGACCAATGGCGCAGCGATATATGGCAAATTATAAAAAGGCGCAGAGATCTGGACTTTTTTATTATTACCAAGCGTATTCACAGATTCTATGAAGGGCTTCCCGAGGATTGGGGAAACGGATATGATAACGTAATAATCGGCTGTACCTGTGAATGTCAGCGTACTGCTGATTTCAGACTGCCGATATTTCTTGAAGCACCCATTAAACATAAGGTTATAATATGCGCTCCGCTGATTGAAGAAATTAATTTGTCGGAATATTTAAATGAACAAATCGAACAGGTTTCTGCTGGTGGTGAATCAGGTGAAAATGCACGGATTTGTAAGTATGAGTGGATTTTATCCATCAGAGAGCAGTGCATTGAAAAAAACGTTGATTTTCATTTTCATCAGACAGGCGCAAAATTAATGAAAGACGGCGTACTTTACAGAATACCCAGAAAATATCAGCATTTACAAGCCAAAAAAGCCGGTATAAATATACGTAATAACTTATTAAAATACTAAAGGAAGTGTAACATGAAAGTAGTATTGCAGAGAGTAACTCATGCGTCGGTTAAAGTTGACGGCGAAATTAAAGGAAAAATAGGAAACGGTTTGCTTGTATTTTTGGGAGTTGGTCTGGAGGATACAGAAAAAGACGTGATAAAATTTGTTAATAAGATAGTAAAACTGCGTATTTTTTCTGATGAAAACGATAAGATAAATTTATCAGTTAATGACGTAAACGGATCTCTGCTTGTTATTTCTCAGTTTACTCTTTATGCCGACTGCCGTAAGGGTAACAGACCCAATTTTATCAATGCCGGAAAGCCCGATAAGGCCGAACAGTTGTATGAATTATTTATCAGTGAATGCAAAAAGCATGTACCAATAGTAGAAAAAGGCGTATTCGGAGCTGATATGAAAGTTGAACTTTTAAATGACGGACCTTTTACAGTAGTACTTGAGAATTTATAGTGTATATATGTTTAATCTCTTCTGCGGAGTCAATAATAAAAGCAGGAGGGATTTTTTATGTATAAAAGACTGATAATACTGGCGGTTACATTTGCATTTATGTTTTCAGTATTATATATGAGAATATATGTAATCGTTAGAAATGATGATTATATTGAGACGGGAAAAAATCAAGGCGTTTATAAGCTTACGGTAGGAAACACAAACGGAAATATTTACGACCGAAATTACAATAAGCTTATAAATAATCAGACGAATTATTATGCGGTTATAAATCCGACTTCCTCTGCGACCGAGGAAATTCTTCCGGCTGTAACAGATAAAGACGAGTTTTATTCACAGCTTGTTTACGGCAGTCCTTTTGTCTGTCAGGTAAACTGCAGCGAGTTTGAAAGCGACGATATAACAGTATTTGAAATTCCTGAAAGATACGGCGACAATCAGCTTGCACAGCATATAATCGGTTATGTACAGGACGGTAAAGGAGTAAGTGGAATTGAAGCTGCGTATGATGATTTTCTAAGATCTAATGTACAAAAAAATACCGTTACCTACAGTATAGACGGACAAGGAACTGTTTTGCAGGGACTTAATAAAGAAATTGAAGCAGATGACGAAATGACCGCAGGAGTCGTACTTACTATTGACAAATATATACAAGCAATTTGTGAGCTTGTCGGAAAGAAAATAGAAAAAGGCGCTATAGTAGTAATGGATATACGTACAGGTGATATTCTGGGCATGGCAAGCTTTCCTTCTTACAGCGTAGAAAATCTTGAAGAAGCCGTAAATAACAAGAATTCTCCTTTAATTGACAGATGTTTGTATTCATATAATGTAGGTTCAATTTTTAAGCTTATTACAGCACAGGCAGCGTTTGCTCAGGGAATCAATGAGGATTTTTCGTATAATTGTACAGGTTATACTGAAATTGACGGTCAGGTTTTTAAATGCCATGACCTCAGCGGACATGGGGTACAAAATATGACAGAAGCTATGACTAATTCATGCAACACTTATTTTATTGAACTTGCAAAGCATATAGACAATCAGTTATTTCGTGAAACCGCTGAAAAAATGGGATTTGGAATGAGCATACCTCTCGCATCCGGAATTACAGCGTCAGGAGGTAATTTACAAAGCTTAGACGATTTATCTCTGCCGGCGGAAAAAGCTAATTTTTCATTCGGACAGGGAAAGCTTATGGCGTCTCCGGTTCAGATATGTACATTTACAGCGGCAATAGCTAATGAGGGAAAGCTATTTGTACCAAGACTTGTAAAGGGAATCACAAATAACGGTGAAACAATTGTAAATGAAGAACAGATAAAATATACTCAGGTATTGGACAGAAATACTGCGTTCAGATTACAGGATCTAATGATCGCAGCAGTAAATAACAATGAAAATTCCAATGCCCGCCCCCGCAACGCATATGCCGCAGGAAAAACTTCTACGGCTCAGACCGGCAGATTCGGAACAGATGAAACAGAAATATGTCATGGCTGGATCACAGGTTATTTTCCGGTAAGCGAGCCGAAATATGCAGTAACGGTTCTGTGTGAGGACGGCGGTTACGGAAATGACTGTGCGGCTCCGATTTTTAAAGAAATAGCAGAAAGAATCACAGACATATATAAATAAAAAATATCCGGATAGTTTTTTCTATCCGGATATTTGATTATATTAGAATAGGAGAGTAAATTGTTTTAGTTTTCAACAGCTTCCTGATCTCCGAAGAGAGTATCGCCCTGAGTTACTTCCTGTAAAGTTACCTGTACATCTGTATCCTTACCATTTCTTGAAATAGTTAAGGTTATAGTATCTCCGGCCTTAAATTCATTTTTCTTTTCATTGATTTCTTCAGTAGTTGAAACAGCGGTACCATTAACACCAATAATAATATCACCTTCCTGAATACCTGCAAGATCAGCAGCACCGTTTGGAGTAACAGAGCGAACATAAGCGCCTACAGACATATTATATAGGTTTGCTGTGGTTTCATCAACGTCTATACATGTAATACCAAGCTGAGGTCTGCCTTTGACATAACCATAATTGATCAGATCGTCAATAATAGTTTTAGCCTGTGTAATAGGAATTGCAAATCCCAAGCCTTCAACAGACGCACTTGAATAAGTTGATGTCATTTTAGCAGAGTTTATACCGATTACCTGACCATAGCTGTTTACCAGCGGTCCGCCCGAGTTACCGGAGTTGATCGCAGCGTCAGTCTGGATAAGACTCATTTTTTTATCGTTAATATTGATTTCACGGTTCAAAGCCGAAACAATACCGCTTGTTACAGAACCAAAAAGTTCAAATCCCAGCGGATTTCCGATTGCAAGAACCAGCTCACCAACCTGAAGATCGTCGCTGTTTCCGAATTCAGCCGGCGTAAGACCGCTTGCATCAATTTTCAAAACTGCAATATCTGTATCTGTATCATACCCTATAATAGTTGCTTCATATTCTGTTTTGTCAGACATTAAAACAGATACGCCTGTTGCTTTTCCGTAGTTTGTATCAGTACCTGTGTCATAAATTACATGAGCATTAGTAATAATATATCCCTCTGAGGTCATTACGATACCGGTACCCGTTGCAGTGGCAACCTGAGTATTGGTCTGACCGCCGTAGTTTCCGAAGAACCAGTTGCTGCTGTTATTCTGACCGCTTACCTGAAATTCAGATGAGATGCCTACGACTGCCGGCATTACCTTTGAAACAGCATCAGGTACGGAAAGACTGTCTTCTCTGGAAGCAAGTTCGATTAAACTTTTTTCATTGGAAGCATTACTGTTTGTTTTACTTGCTTCTTTTGATGAAAGATCTGCTTCAGAACTGTCGGATGTACCACGACCGAAAAAGTTTTCAAATGAGAAATTATCGTCAATATATCTATAAGCCGATATTGAGCCTGCTGAAATTACAGCTGCACATACTGCAAAGGCAATAACTCTTGTAAAAACTTTTTTCTTCTTTTTGGGTTTTTCTTCTACAACAGTACCAGACGTGTTAATAGTATCATTTTTGGCATAATCATAGCTGAATGAGCTTTGAGTATTATTTTGTTCCTGACCGTTTTCATTATTGTTTAAATTGTTATTATTCTGGAAGTTATCCATATTTAAAACACCCTTTCTATGTAAATCATGTTTTTTGTTTTTTGCTATATTTATATTATACCTTTTTATGTGAAAATTTTATGATAACGTTTAGAAAAACCAGTAAAATGAATGTTAAGATACAATTTATATTTTGTGTATAGGAAGAATTGAAAAAAATTATACTATATGATATAATAAAAATAATAAATTTCAATAAAATAACTTCGAGGTGAATGGTTTGTTTGAGCTTCCCGATTATGTTCTGTATGTTTTGAAAAAGCTTAGCAGCAGAGGATTTGAAGCATATATTGTGGGTGGATGCGTAAGGGATATTATGCTACAAAAGATACCCAGTGATTTTGATATTACAACAAATGCACTTCCTTTTGAAATAAAAAAGTGCTTTGAAGAACACAAGATAATTGATATAGGCGAAAAGCACGGTACAGTAACAATAATAATCGATTCCCGAAAAATTGAAATAACCACATACCGAATTGACGGTACTTACAGTAACAATCGCCATCCGGATAAGGTTACATTTTCCTGTAATTTGTATGATGATTTAAAAAGGCGTGATTTTACGATCAATGCTATGGCAATGAAGTCCTCCGGTGAGCTTACTGATAATTTTAACGGAAGATCTGATCTGAAAAACAAAATTATTCGTACTGTAGGCGATCCGGTGAAGCGTTTTACAGAAGACGCTTTAAGAATCCTCAGAGCGCTCAGATTTGCTTCGCAGCTTGGATTTCACATTGAAAATAAAACAAGCGAAATGATTCACCAATATGCATATCTTATCAAAAATATATCTGCCGAACGTATCAGGGAAGAATTTGTAAAAATTCTTCTTGGAAACAGTGCAGAAAAAATTTTGAGAGAATATTGTGACGTTATTGAAGTTTTTATACCGGAAATTAAAAAATCATATGGATTTAAACAATATAGTCCATATCATAAATATGACGTATGGGAACATACTATTCATGCGGTAGGTGCATCTGTACCAGAAAAAAACGTCAGAACAGCAATGTTTTTTCACGATATTGCTAAGCCGGATTGCTTTAAATTGGATAAAAACGGAAGAGGACATTTTAAAGGTCATGCAGTTAAAAGTGCGGAAATGACATATGATATACTAAAGCGTTTACGATTTTCATCAAAAGACATCAAAGATATTATTTGTGTTATTTATCATCATAGTGATGAACTTGATAATAAACCTGAAATCAAGCTTCTTATGAATAAGATCGGCATAAAAAATTTTATAAATCTTCTTAATGTACAGAGAGCAGATTCTATGTCCAAGCAGGAATTTTGCCGTGAACGTCTGAAAAAATCCAATTGGCAGGAAAAAACAGCAAAAGAAATAATACAAAACAAAGAGTGTTATACTTTAAAAGGACTTGCAGTTAACGGTAATGATCTTATGAAATTGGGATTTGAAGGCAAAGAAAACGGCAAAATGCTTGAGTATTTATTAAAAGAAGTTATATATGAAAATTTGGAAAATAATAAAATTTCTATTATAAATTATATAAAATCATTAAAATAATATGTTGAAACTTGTTAATATTCACATTTTTTCATAAATCTCTTGACATTTCGCTTGAGATGCGATATAATAAATAAGCTGATTCAAGCAATGGAGAGGTGTCCGAGTGGTTTAAGGAGCTGGTCTTGAAAACCAGTGATCTCGCAAGGGACCGTGGGTTCGAATCCCACCCTCTCCGCCATTTTATTTTATATTCTTTTTGTCATTATGGAGAAGTACTCAAGTGGTGACGAGGCGCCCCTGCTAAGGGCGTAGGGTGGGAAACTGCCGCGAGGGTTCAAATCCCTCCTTCTCCGCCATATTGTGACTATAAAAAAGATGAATAGTCCGCAAAGTCCGTATCTACGGGTTTTTTTGCTACTCTGACGGCGAAAAATCAAGCTTAAAAACCATGGATGAATGAACCCAATAAGAAGGATTCGAACCCGCGATTTTTTAATATTTCAGAATTCAGAGGCAAATTTGGGAAAAGTAATCTCAGATATGCCTTTTTTCATATGTAGAATAGTATAAAACTTTTCAAGACCGTTTTGTCTGGTATCACGAATTTCGTGATGCCG
>NZ_JAOQKH010000016.1:32137-33421 GCF_025567485.1 Porcipelethomonas ammoniilytica
CGGCATTATTGCAGAAGCCGAGGGCAGCGGATACGCCCGCAAATCGCAGTTTATCCCCAATGCAAGAGCGCTGCTGGAGAGCAATGAACTGACCGCCGCTGAAACACGGCTGCATAGCAGTCTGAAAAAAATTGCTGGCAAAATTGCAGAGCTTGCCCACTGCGGTGAAACAAGCTTCACTTTTGACAAGCTTTTGGAAGAATCCGATCTGGATGTGAAATCTGTTCTGCGTGATGCGGTAACGGCAATGCTCCATGAGCGCGAGGACATTCAGATGGCTGAAAGTCAAACCATTGACGTTGACTTTCAGCCTGACATTAAAGTTGAGGCAAAGCCTACTCAAGAGCTGACGCTTTATTGTCCTCTGCGCATAGTCAGGGAGTATGACGAATCCAATTATGAGTTTGACGAAGAAGTCATGGATGAGATGGAGGAAATTCCCTCAAAGTATGCAGTAGACTGTGCAGATGAAATCAACGATTTCATTCGGGATTATTCCGAATCGAAAGAAGAACACCGTGGACTTATGGTGTATTATGACGATAATCCTGCCGTCAGCGAAAAAGTTTTCTCGGCAATTCCATCTGTCAGGGAAATCAACGGTGAACTCATAGGAGTATTTAAATGTCAAGTCGTTGAAGATTTAACAGGCAATGAATTGGAAGATTTGCGCAGTCACCTGATCGGTCAATGTTCGGATGGCTTTTTTGAGGGCATGGAGCAGCATCCGATCAAAACCGCCGATTACGGCGAGATTTATGTCAGCTTCTGGAACGACAGCAACGACTGGTCGCTGCAAACAGGAGAAGAAATGGAATTGTCTCAAGTTGAGAAACTCACGGAAGAACCCGGTATGAGCATGACGATGTGAGGTGAATTATGTACAACAGAAGAAAAGTTGAAATGATGAAAGAAAGATACCCCAAAGGCACAAGAATATGCCTTGACAGCATGGAAAACGATCCACAGCCGATTCCATCAGGCACAAAAGGAACGGTAATTGCAGTTGATGACGCCGGTCAGTTATTAATGAAATGGGACAACGGACGTTCCCTTTCTCTCATTCCCGGCGAGGACATATTTCATGTAATTCAGCAGGAGGAAAATCTGTCTGAGGAAATGGAAAAAACTGAAGAGCTGTCAGAAAATTTTGAAATGAACATGACAATGTAGCGGTTAAGTTTTGAAAAGGACTTAGCCGCTTTTTTATTATCCAAAAAGAAAGGAATGGTCAGATGATACGAGTATTCGACGCATTTTCGGGCATCGGAGGCTTCCGTTCCG
>NZ_JAOQKH010000017.1:0-33171 GCF_025567485.1 Porcipelethomonas ammoniilytica
CGGAAGTCCGAAAATTTGCAGAGGATTTTCAGCAATTATGTAAATTTTTGTAAAAGCGTCCCCCGAAAGATTATGATACGAACAATACATACGCCGTTTTTCCCGCCTCAACTATTACTGTCTTATCACGGACATTTGTGTAAATACTTGAGGTTTTCTCCGAAACCTTGTATGTGCCGGGCTTAAGACCGGGTATTCTGATATATCCGTCTTTGCCTGTGGTGTAGTCTCCGTCGATTCCGTTACCGGTAATATGGAATGTAATTCCTTCCACCTTGTTATCGTCCGGAGAACTTTTCTTTATCCACAGGCTGCCGTTTTCTACGCCCTTTACAGCTGCGTAATAATCACGGGGATCAGCCTGAAGCTTGGTGATAGTCTGATTGTTTGATCCGTTTGTCAGTACGAGCATTCCACAGCGTTCGCCGGAAGCGTTGACATTGTTTTGCTTCATAGTTATCAATTTGTTGGCTTCAGCCTTGACTTTCAGCTGTGTTGCTGATTTTGAAACAACTGAACCGTCCTTGACTGTAACGTCGAAATTATTCAGCTGACCGTTTTTGTCAGTGAATGTGTATGTTCCATCGCTGCCGCATTTTAAAGCATTTTCCTTTGCTAAAGAATCCTTTTTGTAAGCAAAAGAAACTTCTTTACTACCAGTTTTGATATTTTTTTCATAGGATTCATAAAAATTTTTGACCTGTTTGCATACTTCGGCATTTTTAAAATTGTTTAAAACATCCTTTACAGGCGTATAGCCGTTGGAAATACGGTTAAATTGTGCGTCTCTCTGACCTGCAATAACCTCCCACACCAATAACTGTGTTGCTATATATTGCGGAAGATATTCCGAATAGCTGTAAAGGTTTGATGGTTTCTTTGCGTAGGCATACAAGAATATTTGACCAAGCAAAGTTTCCTGATTATCTGACAAATAAATCGTTCATTCCTTGTACTTGAACGAATTTATCGGCTTGCCCGGTTCCAGACAATATGCTATATCTCCGTTATGGGCGATGATATACCACAGTCCGCCTGCGATTTTACCGTTTTTGGATATCTGGGTTCTGCTTTTCTGACCGTATCCGTCAGGGGCAGGCAGAGTTACAATTTCATAATCCGAAGCGGCTGAAACCTGAGTGAACGTCTGTAACGGCAATGCCGAACAAAGCATCATTACAGCTGTTACTATCAGCAAAAGCTTTTTACAGAATTTTTGTTTCATTTTCATTTCCTTTCTTTTCGGCATATGCCGTTAATACGCATTTGCGGGCAATTTACAGCCCGTTTGAAATCGTGCATATAGCATCACTCCCTTCACTGGATTTGCGCATTACAGAGCCTTGCAGACGGCTCTGCGATTAAATACGGAGTGGAAATGAAAATTAAGCGTATGCCCTGAGAGCAATTTTAAGGCGGTTTTTAGACGCTTTAAAATTTAGGGTGTAATTTTGTGAAAAAACTCCTTTCGTTGATTCTGAGGCTTGCTGGTGCCCTCTACGGCGATTTTATAGCTATTTATGAAAAACCATTTGGATTTATATCAAATTACAGTCCGGAAAAAGAATTTGTAAGGGATTTTATTTCTTCTATGTCGAAAGAATACTGTTTGGTTTCAGCCTGATCAGCGTCACGAGCATAATAGCAGTCCATTGTTGACGGAGCGTTGAATAGTGACGTCAGCAGATATGCCCTTATGTTTCTGGGCTTGTCTGCATTTTTATTCAGGCATTCCAGAACATAGGCAATATGCTTGTCCGTCAATTGTTTAAATCTTTGAATGACTTCCTCCAACGGTTTGTTTTCTCCGCCTATGCGGATACTTTGTGAACGGCTTGACATAACGTCTGCCAGAATATTGATAATGCTGTTTATCTGCTTTTTGTCAGCTTTATTCCTGCTGATGAGGTTTTCATAACTTAGCTGTTTTTTTAGTTCAGCTTTGATTTCTTTTCTGTCAATCTTATCAATCGAATCCATTTCATCGCATCTATATGTATTATTAATATTATTATTATCTTGATAAGATTGATTAATAGAATTATTATTTAATTGATTATTATTTAATTTATTTTTGGCCACTTTCCAATTATCCACTTCTCGCTCGTCCACATCTGGAAAATCGGTAAGTGGGTTTTTATCCACTTTCTGATTTTCGGTAAGTGGTTTTTTGTCCACTTCCTGATTTTCGGAAAGTGGTTCTTTTGATCCACTTTCCGATTTTTGGTAAGTGGGTTTGGTATTTACTTTCTTATCATTGAAAAATTCTTCTTGTCGTTCTTCACGGAAAATGGGAATACCGCTAATTTCATATTTCCAATCTAAAACTACTCCTTTATCGTTGGTTATTCTGGCGCGCCTAAGATATCCTGCTTTTTCCAGTTTTTTCAGTGTTGAATAAACTTTAGATTTTCCACATGGCAAAATTGACGCTAATCCTATTCCTGAAAAATCCCATCCATCTGGAAGAGACAGCATAGTGACTAATAATCCTCTTTCTTGAATGTCCAAATTAATATCTCTTAGGCAATCATTTTCTATGTGAGTAAATCCATTTCCTGATGAAATTCGCTTAATTACTGGCATTAAATACATCCTTTCTGTTATTTGGCTCTATCCAATGCATTTTTCTTACAAGAGATTTTTTATTTACAACATAAGCACCTTTTGAATCTCTGTAAATATACCCTTTATTTTCTAGTTCCTTGAACGCTTTTTTTAGTTCTGTTATATTTCCCGCAGGAAATTTATTATGAAATTGTTTAATTGTTATATGATCACAGTTTGGCAAATTTACCATCTGACTTAAAATTCCTTGTGCTTCAAATGATATTGACTGAATAAATTCAAGTTTTAATGATATCATTCCCGTTGATAAATTATTATTTATTTGCATAATTGACCTCCTTTTTAAATCTTTTGACAATCTTATATTTTTTAATTATTAACTTATTCATAGTTATTCCTTTCTCTAAATTATTTATTTTAGTATATTGCACAACTTGATTAATTGTGATATAATCAATAACAGAAATTTACAAATTTCGACAAATCAGTATTGATTATCCATGGAGGTATAAAAGACAAAAATGATTAAAATTAAATATAAAAAAATATCAGAATCTTCCCTGAACTATTTTTCAAAAATGATTTATTCCGATATTCAAAAATTCTATAAAAATGAGACAGTCTGTAAAAATATTCAGCACACAAATTACGATAGAAATACAATGAACGAAAGGATTTCGCAAAAATGAACGTAGTTATTTATGCACGGTATTCATGTGATAATCAGCGTGAAGAAAGTATTGATGGACAAATTCGTGAATGTAAACAGTATGCTGACAGAAATGATATGTGTATTATCGGCGAATACATAGATCGTGCATTTTCTGCCAAAACCGATAATCGTCCTGAATTTCAAAAAATGATTAATGACAGCTATTCAAAAAAATTTCAAGCTATTGTTGTCTGGAAGTTGGATCGTTTTGCTCAAAACAGATATGACAGCGCTAGATACAAAACCATATTGAAGAAAAACATGGTTGAAGTTATTTCCGCTACTGAAGTAATATCCAAAGGTGCAGAAGGAATTATTTTAGAAGCTGTTTTAGAGGGTTATGCCGAATATTATTCCGCTGATCTTTCAGAAAAGGTAATCAGAGGAATGACCGAAAACGCTTTGAAGTGCAAGTATAACGGCGGTAATGTTCCTATCGGTTATTTTATAGATGCAAATAAAAATTATCAGATAGATAAACTTACAGCACCGTTTGTAAAAGATGCATTTGAAATGTACGATTCCAACGTAACAATGAAAAAAATAACAGAATACCTTAATCAAAAAGGCGTTAGAACTAGTAAAAATAAACTTATCAGTATTCGTACTATGTCAACTATTTTCAGAAACAGAAAATATATTGGCGAATACAAATACAGAGATATCATTGTTCCTAATGGCATTCCCCAAATTATAAATAAAAATTTATTTAACAGAGTACAGGAACGATTAAATAATAATCAAAGAAATTCTAATCCTGATTTGAAAAATAAATATATTCTTTCTTCAAAATTAAAATGCGGTAATTGCAATTCGTTTATGAATGGGGAATCCGGTACTAGTAAAACCGGAAAAGTGTATAATTACTATAAATGCTCATCCGTAAAACGTCATTTAGGTTGTGATATGAAAAGCATTAGAAAGGAAGATGTCGAACAAATAGTTTTAGAAAAAATAATAGCCTATTTGTTTACGGATAAAAATATAGATAAAATTACTGATGCTGTATTGAAAATTAATAAAAAAGAAAATGCATTTATATTGCTTTTAAAAAAGCAATATAAATGCATTGTAAATAATAATATCGTTGATGCAATCGCACAAGGAATTTTCTCTAATTCTGTTCAGGAAAAATTAACGGAACTTGAACAAAAAAAGATCGAAATAGAAAATCAGATTAAAATAGAAAAAGAAAATTTATCTAATTCTAAATTAACTAGAAGTCAAATAAAATATTGGCTTTTTAATATTTTGACTTTACTGCCGAATGATAAAAAATCTTTACTGATTGACACTTTTGTTGATGAAATTATTTATTTTCCTAACGATTCTGATAAGCCATGAGTTCGATTGTATGGAAATTGGGCTTTCAGATTATGTACCGAACATAAAATTTTGCAAAAAATCCGGACAACTTTTACAAAAAGAATTGACAAAATAACATTGATAGCGTATAATTAAAGTAATGGGTACAATACGAAAGGATTGATTTCTATGTACTATAATGAAAAACGAAAAGCAATCACGGCAAAGTATGTTAAAACGCACCTTGACGATATCAAGATTCGTGTTCCAAAGGGTGAACGAGAGAAACTAAAAGCTGTCGCTGCTGAAATGGGCATGAGCATGAATCAGATGTTTATCAAGGCTGTGGAGGAATATATTGAGAAGAACTATAAACCAGAAGCAGAAAATAAAATAGATTGACAAATCGGAATTTGGAGGAGCAAAATAATGGCAATCGACAAAGCTGACTGGCACTGGGATAGTGCTGAGAAAACATATCGAAAAAAGCACAATATTACAGGAGAACTTACGGAGGAACAGATTGAAAAAATTTGGTTGTATGCTTCAAATCATATCGGCTTATTTATCAAATGGGTGATTAACAATAATTTTCAGGGAGAAGATGCAGACGCAGAAGATTGTCAAAAAGTTCGTGACGGACTCATGACCGGCTCTGAATATTTAATGTACGATTTAGATGGTAAACTCTTGGAGGAAGATGTAAATACAGATATTCTTGAATTTGTCAGACAGTACTACGGAAATGAGTATTTCAATGATTACTGTGAAACTTGTCCATGTGATATTTCATGTGATCTGTATGATTTCATTTCCGGTATAAATGATTACAACGCTTTAAAAGTACGGATTGATGCTGCATATAAAAAATTTAAAGAAAAGTAAATTAGTATTTATGGAGGTATTTATCTTCCTTATTTTCTAAAAATAAGGAAGATAACAAAAGTGAGTTTATCGATGTAAAGATTGAAAAGTTAATTGAATGGAATGAACCAAATGTCCGGATTCATACAAGCTTACTATGCTTTGCTTGAATTCCTCTGTATACTTGGTGTTTTCCATGTGATTCTATCCTTTTTTATATTATACCATCTTTTGCCTTTGGGTGTCATATTTTTTAGTATTGCATCACTATTAATAGTGCTTGGGAGCACTTTGCGGTGAAAATTACCAGTTGTATATTATGTGGTAAAATTAATTTCTGATAAAATGATGAAATAGTGTTGACTATGTAAAAAATATATGATATAATACAAATATCAGCGAAAGCTGAAATATTATAAGAAAGTACAAAATATTTTTTCTACGCATTGAAGCTCGGTGAATAACTGGGCTTTTGATGTATAATATAGTAAATAAAAGTAGTTTATTGACAAAATATAGCGAAAGTAATATAATTAAATATATAAAATTATTAAGGGGATTATAGTAAATGTATATAATAAAACCACATTTTGATTATTGTCCGATACAGAAAACAGAATATTTTGTCAATGTAAGATATAAAATAAGCGATGTGAATACATATAAAAAGGTCTCAATGGAATGTGTATATCAGGAGTTTTATAAGCAGAATTGTCCAAAAAGAAATAATTGTCCTATTTATAAATCAGCTGATGTGATTGTAGTGAATAAATAAAAATTCGCCAATGGCGAATTTAAGGAAAGGTCTTGACATTACATAAAAATATTGTTATAATAATAAAAAAAGGGGCACACTGATAGACGGTTATCCTCCATGTAGTTTAACTAAATAAACCGCAAGTTTGGAGACTGGGCGGTTTATTTCTTTATGTTCTTGATTACTTCATTTACAGTAACAAGAAGCAGGATAGTGAGAACTAAATATGTAAGTTCCATACCTATCACCTCCCTGCCAGCTTATTTCGCCTGCCCGTTAGGGGACGATCAATTAGCTTATGGCGTAAGGAGGGAACAACCGCCTACCGTTTAGAGTATGCCCATGCATTAAATTATACCATAGATATCGAATTTTGTCAATTTATTCATAATTCGCCAATGGCGAATTTTATAACAACACTTGACAATAATAAAAAGTGGTGTATAATAATCACAAAAGATATAGTATCTAAAGCCACTGGTTTCACGAAAAAAGCCTAGAGGATTACGCCCTCTAGGCTTTAAATTGTGCTGACTACTTCCTTTTATTTAAAATAGCTAATGGCAAACATTATTATATAATAAAAATGTCGAATCAACGCTATTGACAATTATTGGTATAAATGATATATTATATATACAGTACTGTAAATATTATGAAATAAGAGGTTTATAAAATGAAAGTATCTTTAAAGAAAATTATAACATCACTGTTTGCATGTATACTTTTTACTGTATCTATGATAAGCAATATTACGGTAAGTGCTGCATGTCAGCCAAAGCTTTATCTTTTGGCAAATAATATGCGGACTTATACAGCTAAGCCGGGAGAAACTGTAACAATTACTTATAATGTTGACGCTCCAGATCATACTTGGTGTGCTACAGGAGTTCATATCAATTATGATAAGAGACTTACAACAAAAATTAATAATCGAACTGGAGGATTCGCTTATACAAAAGGTCCGGTAGCCTCTTATCTGTCTATGATTGTTGAACCATATGAAATTGACGGGTTTAAAGGTGTGTTTGTATGTACGTATGGATCAGGTAATTCTAATGATGGCAGTGGTACAGTTATGTCATTTGAAGTTGATGTTCCTGCAAATGCAAAGTCCGGAGATAAATATCCGATTGAATTTTGGTTTCGTGAAACAGAAAATGCCAAAGATATATTTACGGATTATCTTGGTGATAAATCAATAACTGAATATGCGTTTACAAATGCAAAAAATTGTTTAATTGTAATTAAGTAATTTAATATCTTACATAATAAAGCACGTCATTTGACGTGCTTTATTATTGTTATTCTCCAATGGCGAATTGATCAAATCTCCAAATCATAACTTTGGCTGTTTTTCTTTTGTGTGGAATTATGAGAGTTCAGTTTCTGCCTGTCAGCTTCGGTTTCCAGTTCAAAGGACTTAACATTGTCCTTGCCCAGAAGATTTTCCTTGTTGTCAAGATTAAGCTGTCTGTCCAGTTCAGACTGCCTTGCAAGCTTTGTTTTCAGATGATTCAGATATACCGATTTTAAAGTCTGAAGCTTGTGAACTTCTATATCAATTTCCATTTTTTCACGGATAAGTGGATTACCTGCACAAAGCGCTTGACATCTGCAAATTCCATTTCCGATTGTGAAACGTCCTCGCAGACTCTCACAGGATTTTTGCTTGTCATGATCTGTGAAATAAAGCCTTGCTTAGTTTCAAGGGTTTGGAAACGGTAAGTCAAACTAAAGTTTGCTTTGAATGTTTTATTCTATTAGATTTGATCAGAATAAATCGGTAGATTTTGCTAAAAGCGTCATATGGTCAGTTGACTGATTGTGAAAAATATAGTATAATAAACCCGATGAACAGGTAATCTACTCGACAAATATTAATTTGCATAAGGTGGAGAACAAAAACAGTGGTTAAACAATTAAATGAAGAACAATACCTTAGTACAATGGGAAACAAAATGAATAATGTAACAGAGAGTGCAGAACCATTGGTAAATATTTGGAACTATGCAAAGCAGTTATTAAAAAATAACTTGATTTCAGAGTATGGGTTCTCTAAAAAATATGTGGAAGCAGTTTATGAAAATACTGAACGCACGTACCAACATATTTTACTCTTTACCAACCAGAAAAACTTCTATGCTGTAATTGTTGTTGACATAGTTCATAAAATTATCTTAGGTCATTACATTCTTGATTTGAATGAAAAATATGGATTGATATAAATGAACCTGTTTATAACTTCCAAGTTTGTAGAAATCAGCAACCCCCAAGTTGTAGAGAAGGTAAATTCTTATTTCTTGGGCTAAAGAAGGTGAAAATCCTAATCCGATTGAGACGGGAGCTTTTATAAATGGTTGGCAGCAAGAATATTGGATTGCTCATTGTGACGATTATTGTGATTTTGTTGGATATGTTGGGTGGAAAGAATTAGTTGAAATGGGTATAGATAATGAAATTGAAAAGAATTACAATCAAGAACTAAATGGTTTTGAATTAAAAGATGTGAAGGAATGTATGTATAATGAAGGTAGTATGCAAGGTTATCTTTTTAAATGTTTGCATTGTGGAGAACATTTTTTATATGTAGATTGTGATTGAATAAAAATTTCTATTTTCTTAATGGAGGCGAAGGGACATAATTGTTTCATTTGATTTGGATGATACTTTGTTTGTATCTCCACCAGAATTTCAGACAGAAAATGAATTAACGTTTCCATGGAAAATGATTTACAAAGAAAGATTACGTTTAGGAACGATAGAACTTTTTAGGAAACTTCAATCTGAAGGAATTGAGACCTGGATATATACAACTTCTTTTAGAACAGAAAAATATATTAGGCATCTGTTTGGTCATTATGGAATAAAAGTTGATCAGATTATAAATGGTAGTAGACATAAGAAAGAAGTACAAGCGGGGAAGAAAGAACCAATGCCTTCAAAGTATCCAGCAAAATATAGAATTGATTTGCATATAGATGATGATCCGAGCGTAATGCAAAATGGAAAAGTATATGGATTTAAAGTTTTCCTTGTTGGTCCACCAGATAATGAGTGGGGGGACAAAATATTGCAGGAGGCAATGCGTATTAAATGTATAATGAACAAATAAAAATGATTGAACGTTCAGCCAAATTGATATTTAGCGGGGAAAGGCGAGAAAAATACATATCAAGGATGTCAAATTCTAAACATTGACCAATAACTTTGGTAAACAAGAAATCAACATTTGCAGAAGGTGGAGAACAGAAATAGTGCTTAAGGAGGTCAAACGAATATGAAAAAATTTATATTAACTATTCCGGGAATCCTTTTGTCTGTGTTCGGAGGCGGAATGTTTATTTGTTGTTTGTTCGGTGCGATTGAAGATGAATTTCAACCGGTTCATGTGTATCTTTCTCTGTTCTTTTCCTTTGGTGTAATTTTAGCCTTGGGAATTGTAATGATATATCTTGGTCATAAAAAGAATGTGAGATCAAAAGAGGGTGCTGACTACAATCATACGCCTGTTCAAACGCCGGACAAGAAAACTGTGAAAATACTTTTACAGGAGTTACAGAAGCGAACTAGTCAGGATTCAATCAAAATTCAGATAGAGGAAAACAGAAAACCAACGCTTTTTGGAAGTAAAATAGGTGGTATCCCTTATTGGGACAAGAAGAGAGAATATCCGAAGGATTCTGATGGAAGCAAGCTGATGTTGCTGGCACAGATGAATCTGAATGAGCTTCCTGAAAATCAGATGCTTCCAAGGACAGGCATACTGCAATTTTTTATACTATGTGACAGAAACTATGGCATGGCTATTCAGGAAAGCGGCTATCCAAATAATACATATCAGGTGGTATATCACGAAAAAATAGATGAAAGTATTACAGAAGCGGATGTGCTTTCTATTGGAATAAAAACAACCGGAGATTTGGAAAAAGAGAATAAGAGCGTAAACCAACAGGATAGCAACTGTTTTCCTGTACGGGGAGAATATGCAGTTTCTTTCAAGATGGAAAAAGCATATATGAATGACTGTGATGTAAGGTGTGATGAATTACTGCATAAGATTGCAGAGGAGCTTGGCGTTGAATTGGACAGCAGATTAGAATTCTATCAAATGTTTGACGAGTATGATAAAAAATATGTGGACATTCATGAATCCACATATGGACACCGAATGTTTGGATATCCACATTTCAGACAGTGGGATCCGAGAGGTGTGGAGGCTGCGGATTATTATGATACCCTGCTGTTTCAGCTTGATTCGGATTACTGGAAGAATCAGTGGCGCATTCTGTGGGGCGATGCGGGTGTCGGTGCGTTTTTTATCAATAGTAAAAAACTTGAGGAACTGGATTTTGGCGATGTACTGTATAATTGGGACTGTCATTAGTGGCTATACGAATTGTCGGAAAGGAGAAAAAGATGTATCGGGTAACAGTAACAACTCGTGTTTTGAATGACAAAGATACGCTGCGCTTATCGGCACCTATTTTAGTATGGTTGGTTTTGTTTATTATCATATTTGGTGTAATGTGTATAGCGGATATTTGGTTTCTTGTATTACCAATGTTTCTTGAATTTTTATGTATCATTCCTGTCACCGTCTGGTCAATAAAAAAAGCCAGAAAGCTTCGGCAGGAGTCTTTTGTAAAGATAGATGTTATGCTCACTGCAAGAGACGGAATGATCTATAAAGATAATATGAAGCTTAACGTAACATACAGCGAGCAGGATAATGAAGTTTATCTCGATGATATGCACGATGAGGGAAAGTATAACCATCGTAAAATTACTTTCTTTGCGACAATCAGCGGAGATGATGTCGGGGGATTTATTAAATTTTGTCGTGAAAATAATGTTCAGGTTGAAATATTTCCTGAATGATAAGTAATAAAAGGTACATCATTAAACTTAATGGGAGCTAAAATTATGAATGAGATATTGAATGAAATAAGACGGCTGATCCGTGAAAGCCGTACAATGTATCTGCCGCATGTAAAGGCTGAAGCTTTAGAAGAAAATGGGGCAGTTTATTACATGAATGGAAAAAACGGGACGGAATTTGATTGGTATGTGAATGGTAAAGTTTCCGATTTTTTTGTATTTTATAAAGATGAAAATAATTTAGGTGCCGTTAAGCTGACACTTTATCGTGATGGTGGCGTACTGGTATATATTTATGATGAACATGGAAGAAATTTGATAAAAGAAATCAAAACATATGTGGAAGCATCGACGGAGGAAATCTTTACTTTTGCGGTATTATTAAGAAATGTAATGGATGATAAAAAAATCTGGGATGCAAATATAGACAGCATTGATACAGGCGTTATATTAACTGCTGATCATATTAGCGAATTTAAAAATAATGAACATTATTATGAAGATATGATTAACAGGAAGAAGTTACTCGGAATGATGTCATATGTATCGAAAAAGATTACTGATGAAGGTTGGAAAGTCGGATATATGACCAGAGAGGAAGCGCTGAATGAGAATGACAGCGGCTGGTCTTTTATGGCTGGAAATGAGGATGATGAATATGTGGCAGATTACAGTAATATAAAGCTGTTATCCATTGCAGGAGTGTGTCAACTGGATTCTGATGTATTGAAGTATATTGATAATCCTGTCGGAACAGCCCTTATACGAACATCTTCGGATGAATTTGAAATTGACAATAATGACAGGAAAATATATGTGGAAAAAAGATAAGGATACTGAAAAAATGTCTGCTATTCTGTTCTGAAGTGTTTACATGGAAGAATGAATTTGTATTTGAGGTGAAATAAGTATGTCTGATGTAAATAATAGATATGTAATAGACCAAATGGCAGTTGAAGATGAAAAGCTGGTGCTTATCATTGTTGATCCGATGGAATGGGGATATTGTGTGCGGGAAAGTCATGCCCGTACATTGAAGGATAAAATCAGTGATTATTTGCAGTTTATAGATAGTGGACAAGCTGCGGAGTATCATAAAGATGAAGAATATAACAGGATTGTAATTCGTGTTGCTGCGAAATGTTCTTACAGCAATTATGGTTTGGATTTTCTTGAAAGATGCCAAAAATGGATTCAGGAAAACGGGGCATTATGCGAGCTTGAATGGACTCATCTGCAAAGAAATGACGAAGAAGAAACGGAGTTTCAGGACGGCTTTTCAGATGATTACATATTTGAACCAGACAAGCTTTATCCCCGTATCAAAAAGAATTGGTCAAAAACTCCCGCTGAGGCAGTCACGCTTATGGCTGCGAACAACAATTTTAATAATCAGAGCGGCGAAATACAGGAATACAATAATATCCCCATGTTTCGGATTTATGATAGCTATATAATTACACTGATACAGGATATGGGCAGCACTTATATGTATCTGACCTATGACAATCTTCCGGAAGATACGTCCGCCCAATTGCTTGAGAGCAAAGCGTTTGAAAATCTGTACCGGGATATAACGTATCGTATGGTGGAATCAAAGGAAGCAGGTGTGTATGGATTGGTGGCAGGCGGAGATTTTGAAGCGGAGGCTTTGTGTCTGCCAGGTATATGGGAAGATTGCAGCGAGGCATTACAGGATGATTTACTGATTGCAGTTCCGACGAAGGATATGGTGCTGTTTACAAGAGCAGGCAATAAAAAATCCATACGTAAAATGATAAAACAGGCGCAGAAAATATTTGAAGAGAATCAAAAGGAAAGTCCGTTCCTGATTTTCAGTCGGGATGTTTTCTATTATAACAAGAGTACAAAAGAGCTTGAAATCAGTAAGAAGTATCATATAAGCAATTAAAATTAATAGATGTTGATATTCCTGAATATGGAAAGGAGTATGGTACTATGGCGAAGCGAAAGACGTTACCAAAAGATTTTAAACTATTGGTAGAAGTAGCAGGTAATTAAAAATGTATTCGAAAAATTTGATATCAATGCATATGGAGGATACAATAAAGGAAATGCCGTTGAGTTTCTTATATCCGAAAGTATGATGCGATGGCTGTTGGAACAGGGAGCAGATATTAATTACGTGGATACATATGGCTATACTTCACTGTTGTATCATGCGGGATATACGTATGCAGAAGAACAGGTCATTTAATGACGGGGTTGTTGACATTAAACTTAGATCCGATTGCAGTAGGGGAAGTAAATTACAGAAGATAGTTTTTTGAATGATTTTAGAGGGAGAGCAAATGTCTGACATCAGTTCCTAACATTCCAACCATGAATTTTTTGCATTTTTCTGCTCCATTCATAATGAGAAATACCCTTGCCATATTCGGGATTTTCAATTACTGACGAGCTTGCTTTTTCACAGATTTCATCGGAGACTTTCCGCAGTTTCGCTCATGCTCTGTCAGGTTTTTTACCCTGATTTTCTTCTGTTTCAAAGGTGCGGTCTGTCTGCATATTTACGTTGTTGAAAATGATATGCGAGTGGATATGCCCATGGTCATTGTGAATGGATACTGGTCTTTCAGAAGTCGGCTGCATAGTAACTGAGCTATCATCATTGCCTGTTCGGAAGTGACTTCTCCTGGTGCAAAACTCTGGATTATGCGCTCAGCTCCGGAGAAGACTTTTTCAAGTTCCTTTCTTCGGCGATCTTTGAGAACGTCCATGCCACTTTATTGGCATTTTTATTTCCCAGTTCACGGAGAATTTTTCTTTCATCAGTTGTCATGGGGAAAAATTCCCCTGAAAAGCATCGTGCTTTCGTCCTCATTTTTCGTGGCGCAAAGTACTGTGCTTGCTACGTTTGAGTGGATATTTCATATCCACGATATTTTTCAGCATTCCTTGCTGAAATTCTGTTCCTTCGGGAACATCTCAATTGTACTTTTCATCTGCGCAATTATTATGGATATTGGGCGCATTTTTGTGAAAATACAATTTTCATCGGCTGATTTATTCAGACGATGTTTTAAATGTCGATTGATATTTTAATCGTTGCATTCAAATTATTGTTGCTAAGGTAGTTGTATTTAATTGTCGGATGTGGTGTTATTATTGATAACATTCAAGCAATTTGATTGATAAATCGGGATTTATCTGTTCCTGAAAACAACATAAACATCAATCAATGTCGTTCAGTTTTTGATTTGCCTACTGTATAATAAAGGTATCAAATAAAAGGAGGCTATCAGCCATGAATACAGATAAGATTTACGCAGAACATCTCGCAAATGAGTATGCACCCAAAGACACCTCTAAGGTAGTCGCACTCCGTAAACTGGATGCCAGAGCAAAACTTCCTGCAACAGTTTTTACCTATACTTTCGGTATCATTGCTTCACTTATTACAGGTGTGGGAATGTGCCTTTCAATGAAAGTAATCGGCAGCGGAACGACAGCTATGTTTATTATAGGAGTCATAATTGGTATAATCGGATTTATTTGTATGGGAGTTAACTATCCTGTCTACAAAAAGCTTCTGTCAAATGGCAAACAGAAGTATGCCTTTGAAATCATGCAGCTTGCAAAAGAGATAAGTGAGAATTAAGCCATGCAAAAGACAAAGAGAATCATTAAAAAGTTTCTGCATCCGCCCAAAGTGACATTATTTTTTACACCTGTCGTGTATGCAGCGCTCATTTATATCTTTGTCGCAGGAAAAACAGAGAGTGCGTATTCATACATGATATATGTGATGTCTGCGTACTCTCTTGCTGTTATTATTGCCTCTGTACCTAAACTGTTAAAAGATATAAAAACGGCGTTCAATAATAGCAGAATAATGCAGAAAATCAGAGCATCATACTTCGGAAGAAAATATTTCGATGACCTTGCCTTTCGTGGGAGTGTAAATATTTATCAGGGTATGCTCATCAATTTTCTTTATGTTATATTCCGAATTGCAGCAGGTATACGCTATGCTTCAGTGTGGTTTATTTCAATGGCAGTTTATTACTTTGTACTTGGCGGACTCAGAGTGTATCTGATATTCAGCTATCGGAGAAAAAAAGAACAAAAAGAGAAATACCGGTGTTACAGAAAAACTGCTCTGCTTCTGTTTTTGCTGAATATTCCAATAGGTGGTATGATCGTTCTTATGGTGAGAACAAATTCAGGATTTACATATCCCGGATACATCATCTATCTGTCTGCATTGTACACATTTTATACTCTGATCCTTTCAATTATCAATCTTGTAAAATTCCACGAACTTGGTGATTTGATATTGTCGGCTGCAAAGGTGTTGAATTTCATTTCAGCCATGATGTCAGTCCTTGGCTTGCAAACAGCAATGATTTCACGTTTTTTTGAAAACGGAGAAAGCTACCGGAAATTGATGAATACACTTACTGGCAGTTCGGTATATCTGATAGTTATTGTGACAGCTGTGTATATGCTGATACACAGCAGAAAATACGGAAGGCAGGTGGAAAAGCATGAATAAGTCTGAAAGCAAATACTTTAATACAGCCGTGCGTATGGATGAGGCTCTTCTTGAATTGCTTGAAAAAAAGGATTTTGCGTATATTACAGTTAAGGAAATATGCGAAAAGGCAGGAGTGAATCGTTCCACTTTTTATCTTCACTATGAAACGATAGGTGACCTGCTGGCTGAAAGCATTGAGTATATGCATAAAAAGTTACTTTCTTATTTTTCAGATTCAGATAACAGTGTTGTAAATAAACTACGTTTTTGCCCTGAAGAAGAACTTTTTCTTGTCACTTCAGAATATCTTACTCCATATCTGACATTTGTTTGTCAGCACAGAAATATCTATCAGACAGCAATGGAAAACCCGAGGATTTTCTCTGCTGATAAAACCTATCAGAAAATGTTCCGGCACATCTTTGACCCTATTCTGCAACGCTTTTCCGTTCCAACGTCTGAGAAAAATTATATGATGCTTTTTTATCTAAACGGAATATCCGCAATAATAGCAGAGTGGCTGAAAAGAAATTGTACTGATTCAATTGAACATATAATTGCAATTATTCATAAGTGTGTTATGTGCGGTAAGGAGGAAATATGAAAGCAGCTATTTATTGCGGAAAAGAGAATATTGTTATTCGGGAATTTCCTTTGCCGGAAGTTGGAGAAAATGATATGCTGATTCTATTTGATTGTTTTGGATTTGTGTAGCTGTAATTTTCTGAAGTTCCTTTATTTTTAATAATATATCTGAATTAACTGTTGAACCGTTTTCCTAACGTTTTAAATTATCAGGACTTAGTTCAAGACTTTTAATCAAAGGTGTTGGTTTAGTGCCATTTCTGTTACATAGCTCTAAAAATTGTGTATAAAACATAAAATATCACTTCTAAAAATGTACAAAAACGCTAAAATACACTAATCTGAATCTTATAGTTTGATAAATACCTTTTAGCGTATTATAATATTAACCAATACGAAAGTGTAAAAAATTCCTCATGATGATTACGAAAATTTTTCCGATGTCTGCTATGTCCGATATAGTTTTTTGTAGTCCGAGGGAGTACATCCGGTTATACTTTTGAATACTCTGTTGAATGTTGTAAGGCTTGTAAATCCTACCTGCATAGCCACATCGGTGATTGAACATCCGTTTTCAAGTAAAAGAAGCTCTGCGGCTTTTACCCTGCGGCGATTAAGAAAATTAATAAATGTGGTATTACTGTATTTTTTGAATATCCTTGAAAAATGAAAGGTACTGTAGCCTGCGAGCTGAGCAAGATCCTCCAGAGTAATATCATTCATATAATTCTGTTCAATAAATTTCAGTATCATACGGAATTTGCCCGCATACTGTTCGCCGGCGTAATATTGTATTTCGTTAAGCTGATATTCCTTTATTTTGGCAAAAAAAGATAAGATCTTCATATATATATATACTTCGGTAACATCACCAAAATTAGAATAAAGTATATATATGTCTTTCATTATCTGGTTCATTGACCGCAGAAATTCTTTGTCAAAGCTTGAATTGATCAGCAAAGGCTCGGAAAAAACAGAGTACAGTTCCGACAGTGCAGGATTATTTGCAAACGAATGGTTGTCAATAAGAAGGATAAGGCGTCTGCCGGACTGAGCTTTAAGATTATGGAGCGTACCTGCGGGAATAATAAGTATATCACGTTCGTCAAGGTGATAATCCGTGCCTCCACAAATAGCCTCAAAGCCGTTTGTAAGCGGCATAATTATTTCGATAGCATTATGCCAGTGGAGAGGATATTCTTCATTTTCAATATTGTCGTATAAAAGCACACTTCTGTTCTGAGTATAGTCAACCGTTTCAAAATCACCGTTTAGATGTGCGATCATGTCAAGCTCCCTTTCATATATTTTTTGAATAATAATGATATAATCAAAAAATGTCTTGAGATTACATGATGTATTTTTATGTATAATATATAATAACATATCCTGCAAAAAAGTGCAATATATTTTATTGTAAATATGTGTATTTGCACAAGGGAAAATATAAAATATCGCAATAATTGAAACTTAAAGCGCAAAAAACGGTTAGTAAATCAAAACAAATTAGTGTATAATTTAAACAAATTGGAGGAAAAATTATGAGTGTAATATCTTCAAAACGTATATACAAGAATTTTGGTGAATGTATTTTCCTTGATAACGGTATTATCACCTTGGGAGTAACACTTGAAGAAGGTCCGAGGATAATATATTTCTCCCTTGCGGGAAAGAAAAATGTGCTTTTTGAAGATACTGAACGCATATTTACTGAGCCTGCAGGAAAATACGGAACATGGGTGGCATACGGCGGACACAGGCTTTGGTGTGCGCCCGAGGTGAATCCCGAAACCTATTACCCCGATAATAGCAGGGTAAGCTGCGAGATCACAGACAATACTCTTACATTAATGCCGCCCGTCACTCCATTTGGTAAGGAATTTACCATGATAATTGAAATGAACGAGGCATCTCCAGTTGTGAAGATAACGCACAAAATACGCAATATATCCGAGAAAAAAGCGGAGTTTGCGCCATGGTCCGTGACGAGTCTTACACATGGCGGAGTTTGTATTATTCCTATGAGCACGCAGAAAAAAGGATATCTTCCCAACCGTGTGATAAGTCTTTGGGACTATTCCGATATAAATGACAGCCGTTTCAGAATAACAAATTCCGAAGTGCGCATAAGGCAGGATAGCTACGTAAGAAAGGCTTTCAAAGCAGGCTTTAATCTTGAGGACGGTTACGCTGCCTATGCGGTCAACGGGCAGATATTTGCCAAATGTATCCCGAAATACGAGGAGGTATGCTATCCCGATTATTCCTGCAATTTTGAGGTATATACCAACAGCCTGTTTCTTGAATGTGAGCTTTTGGGAGAAAAAAGAGAGTTTGCGAAGAATGAGGAAGCAGTCATTTCAGAGCACTGGTGCCTGCTGGATAACGAAGGTAATTTTGAGCCGGATCTGAATGATTTCAAGGAGTATATCGGCGGTCGGATCAACAGATTTCTTGACGCAATATAATATAAATCTGAAAGGAAAATCACTATGGAAAAATATTTTGACAGCACCCTCAGCGCAGAAGAAAGAGCAATTGCGCTAACCGATGCAATGACGGTGGAGGAGCAGGCTTCTCAGCTCAGATACGATGCTCCTGCCGTAAAAAGGCTGGGCATTCCTGCATACAACTGGTGGAACGAGGGACTGCACGGTCTGGCGCGTTCGGGCATAGCCACAATGTTTCCGCAGGCTATCGGTCTGGCGGCTATGTTTGATACAGAACTGACTCAGAAGGTCGCGGATATAATCGCCGAGGAAGCTCGTGCAAAGTATAATGCATATACAAAATACGATGACAGAGATATATACAAGGGGTTGACTTTCTGGGCGCCCAATATCAATATTTTCCGTGATCCTCGCTGGGGCAGAGGACATGAGACTTACGGCGAAGATCCGTATTTGACCGCCGAAAACGGAAAAGCCTTTGTAAATGGCTTGCAGGGTGAAGGAAAAACAATGAAAGCTGCCGCTTGTGCTAAGCATTATGCTGTACACAGCGGTCCCGAAGCAGTGCGTCACGAGTTTAATGCCGAAGTTTCCAAAAGGGATATTGAAGAAACCTATCTTCCTGCATTTGAAGCACTCGTCAGAGAAGCTCACGTTGAGGGCGTAATGGGCGCATATAACCGTGTAAACGGCGAGGCTGCCTGCGCGAGCAGTTTTCTTATGTCCAAGCTGAACGAGTGGGGCTTTGACGGATACTTTGTGTCCGATTGCTGGGCAATACGCGATTTCCATGAGCATCACGGTCTTACAGCGAATCCGGTTGAATCTGCGGCTCTTGCCATAAAATCGGGATGCGATGTAAACTGCGGCTGCACTTATGCGTATCTCCTTGCCGCACTTAACGAGGGACTTATCACCGAGGAGCATATCCGAAACGCCTGCATACACCTTATGAGAACAAAGATAAGGCTGGGTATGTTCGATGATAAAACAGAATATGATGATATACCTTATACCGTTGTATCGTGCAAGGAGCACAAGGCGGTTTCGCTGAAATGTGCGGAAAAATCCATGGTACTGCTGAAAAATAACGGCATACTTCCGCTTGATGAAAGCCGACTGCATACAATTGCGGTCATCGGCCCAAACAGCGACAGCAGAATTGCGCTGGAGGGCAACTATAACGGTACTGCGGATAAGTATGTTACATTCCTTGACGGTATCAGAGAGCGCTTTGATGGCAGGGTCATTTATGCCGAGGGTTGTCACCTTTATAAAGACAAGGTTTCCGCTCTGGCGCAATCGGGTGACAGATATGCTGAGGCACTCGCCGCTGCGGACTGTGCCGATCTTGTTGTACTTTGCGTTGGACTCGACTCCACCATTGAGGGCGAAGAGGGCGATACAGGCAACGAGTTTTCTTCGGGAGATAAAAATGATATACGTCTGCCCGAATATCAACGTATCCTGGTAGACAAGATAATGCAGACGGGCAAGCCGGTTGTCGTTGTGTGTGCCGCAGGAAGTTCGGTGAATACCGAATGTGATCCGGATGCGCTTATCCACGCATGGTATCCCGGCTCGGAAGGCGGCACGGCACTTGCAGAGATACTTTTCGGCGACGTTTCACCTTCGGGCAAGCTACCCGTTACATTCTACGAGCGTTCCGATATGCTTCCCGACTTCACCGATTATTCCATGAAAAACCGCACCTACCGTTATGCGGAAAATAATGTGCTGTATCCCTTTGGATACGGTCTTACTTACGGAAAAATTGTTTGCACATCGGTTGAATACAAGGACGGTAAGGCTGTTGTGACTGCCGAAAACACGAGCGGCAAAGCGGTGGATGACGTTATTCAGCTTTATATCAAGGACTATTGTGAAAACGCTGTGCCTAATGTGAGTCTGTGCGGTTTCAAGAGGGTAAATCTTGCAGCAGGCGAGAAAATATTCGTAGAGATATCCGTATCGGAAAGAGCATTTACCGCTGTTGACGAAAACGGCGAGCGCAACCGCTTCGGCAGCAGGTTTACATTATACGCAGGCACTCATCAGCCTGATGAAATAAGCGAGAAATTGTGCGGCACAAAGTGCGTCAGCACAGAAATAAATTTATGATATTTTTCGGAGGTAATAAAAATGAGCGAATTCTTCAAAGACATAGGCAAAATTGCATACGAGGGCAAAAACAGCACGAACCCGCTTTCATTCAAATACTACAATCCCGATGAAATGATCGCAGGAAAGCCTATGAAAGAGCATCTGAAATTTGCACTTTCATGGTGGCATACAATGGGCGGTGACGGCACTGATATGTTCGGCTGCGGTACTGCTGACAAGTCATGGGGCGAATCTGACCCCTCAGCAAGAGCAAAGGCAAAGGTTGACGCAGCTTTTGAGATAATGGACAAGCTGTCAATTGAATATTTCTGCTTCCATGACCGTGACCTTTCTCCTGAGTACGGCAGTCTTGCAGAAACAAACGCTAAGCTTGACGAGGTAACAGACTATATCGCAGAAAAAATGAAGGCTGACCCTACCAAAAAACTTCTCTGGGGCACTGCAAAATGCTTTGATCACCCAAGATATATGCACGGTGCAGGAACTTCACCCTCTGCAGATGTTTTCGCATTTTCCGCAGCACAGATAAAGAAAGCTGTTGAGGCTACTGTAAAGCTTGGCGGTATGGGTTATGTATTCTGGGGCGGCAGAGAAGGCTATGAAACTCTCCTGAATACAGATATGGCACTCGAGCAGGACAACATGGCAAGACTTATGAGAATGACTGTTGACTATGCACGTTCCATAGGCTATAAGGGTGATTTCTACATTGAACCAAAGCCAAAGGAACCCACAAAGCATCAGTATGATTTCGATACAGCAACAGTTTTAGGCTTCCTGCGCAAGTATGGCCTTGAAAATGATTTCAAAATGAACATAGAGGCAAACCACGCAACACTGGCACAGCACACATTCCAGCATGAACTGAGAGTTGCAAGGGATAACGGCGTATTTGGTTCCATTGACGCAAACCAGGGCGATCCGCTGCTGGGCTGGGATACAGACCAGTTTCCCACAAATGTATATGATGCTGCACTTTGTATGTATGAGGTTCTGAAAGCAGGCGGATTTACAAACGGAGGACTTAACTTTGACTCAAAGGCAAGAAGAGGTTCATTCACTCCCGAGGATATTTTCCTCTCATATATTGCAGGAATGGACACCTTTGCACTTGGTCTGAGAATTGCAGTCAAGATGATAGAGGACGGCAGAATTGACAAGTTTGTTGCTGACAGATATGCGTCATGGCAGATAGGCATAGGCAAGGATATAATTGAGGGTAATGTTACCATGGCAGATCTGGAGAAATACGCTCTTGAAAAGAGTGAAGTTACAGACAGCCTTTCAAGCGGCAGACAGGAAATGCTTGAGTCTGTTGTGAATAATATTATGTTTAATCTCTGATAATGGCAGCTTGGCAATAAAAGTTTTTTGGTCCAGCTATTTTCAAAAATGCTGGCGAGGTTCAGTATGAGAAGCCCTGGTCGCCCTCCGCGGAGGGCGAAATTCCCTGCGCTATGCTTTTTGCGCGCGGAGAAAAAGGGTGAGAAAAGTGGCAGCTTTTCGAGGGGAAAGCGAACAAGACCGTTTTCCCCTTGTTATATTTTTACTGTAAGTTTTCAGCGAATGATCTACAACATACGAAAGGAATATATCTATGGCATATATAATCGGTGTGGACTGCGGTACAAGCGGTACAAAGACAGTTCTTTTTGATGAAAACGGCAGGGTAATTGCCTCTGCAACTGCGGAATATCCCATGTATCAGCCGAAAAACGGATATGCAGAGCAGAACCCTGCACACTGGGCGGCTGCAATGCTTGACACAGTGAGAGCAGTAGTTTCAAAAAGCGGTGTAAATAAGGACGAAATAAAGGGCATAGGCATTTCAGGACAGATGCACGGTCTTGTAATGCTTGATAAGGACAACAACGTTCTCCGCAATGCTATTATATGGTGCGATCAGCGTACAGCCGCAGAGGCTGATGAAATGAACCGCATAATCGGCAGGGAAAAACTCATTGAAATCACAGCAAATCCTGCATTGACAGGCTGGACAGCGGCAAAAATTCTGTGGGTGAAAAATAACGAGCCTGAGATTTTTGAAAAATGCAGACACATACTTCTGCCGAAGGATTATCTGAGATTTATACTTACCGGCGAATATGCAACAGAAGTATCAGACGCATCAGGAATGCAGCTGCTTGACGTTCCGAACCGCTGCTGGAGCAGTGAAATATGTCAAAGACTCGGTATAGATATGGAACTTCTGCCCAGTGTCTATGAATCCTGTGAGGTGACAGGCGTTCTGAGAGCGGATATTGCAGAACAGCTCGGACTTAATGCAGGCACAATAGTAGTAGGCGGTGCAGGTGACAATGCCGCCGCAGCAATAGGTACAGGGGTATGTGCAGAGGGCAGAGCGTTCACCACAATAGGCACATCTGGAGTTGTATTTGCACATACACCGTCTGTTTCCATTGACCCTGAGGGACGTGTTCATACCTGCTGTGCGGCTGTTCCGGGAGAATGGCATATTATGGGCGTAACACAGGCGGCAGGACTTTCGCTGAAATGGTTCAGGGACAATTTTTGCGGTGCAGAAAAGGATACAGCGGCACTTATGGATGTTGATGAATATTATCTCATGGACAAGGAGGCAGAAACCGTTCCGATAGGTGCGGAAAGGCTTTTGTATCTGCCTTATCTCATGGGTGAGAGAACGCCCCATCTTGACCCCGATGCAAGAGGCGTATTCTTCGGACTTTCAGCAATGCATACAAAGAAGCATATGCTGAGGGCGGTAATGGAGGGCGTTGCGTATTCACTTCGTGACTGCGTGGAGGTTTTTCGTGAAATGGGAATAAATGTTTCAGATATGATGGCATGCGGCGGCGGTGGAACATCACCTTTGTGGCGTTCAATTCTTGCAGATCTGTATGGCTGTGAGGTAAAGACGCCTGCGTCCAAGGAGGGGCCTGCACTGGGTGCGGCACTTCTTGCGTCTGTTGGTGCAGGGATATACGGCAGTGTGCCCGAGGCTGTAAAGGCAGTAGTAAGGACGGACAAGGTGTGTCAGCCTGACAGCAGCAGAATGGAAAGGTACGATGAATTTTACAGTCTGTACAGGGAAATATATCCTGCACTGAAAGACAGTTTTTCAAGGCTTGCAACGCTGTAAAAAAGTTTTTTTGGTGCAGCTGTTTCTTCAAAAATGCTGCTGATTTTATCAAGTCCAATTACAAAAAGCTTGCTGAAGCATACGCTAAAGGTATTTTAAAGACGTTGGGTATTTCTACAGCAGCAAGTTCGGCAAAGCATGTTCTAGATAAAACAGGCTACAAAAAAGGCGATAAGACTATTGGTGTGCTATCGCTTAAAGAACTACTGTTGACAGCCAAAACACTAGGTATCAACAAATACGGTATGGATAAAAATAAGTCTTTCGGTGATGGTACTCTGAAAGCAGTAAATTATCTGTTAGGCGTATGGGGTTATCAGCAAAACGGTATTGCGGGGGAAAACTTCATTAAACGTCTGCATACTGAAATTGAAAATAAAGTGAAATAATTGCAAAATTTATAAAAGTGTGATATAATTAATTTGTTGAAAAAATATACCGCAGAAACAATACAAAGCTAAGTCCGTCGGGAATTTCCTGACGGGCTTTTTGTTTTTTAAAGCCTTATTTTTATTTAAAAATGTGTTATACTTCCTCCCACAAAAGATAAAATAGAGGAAGCATCCCTTGCATCTACTATTCCGTCATTATTAATATCACCAGCAAGTAAAGCTTTTTCTGAATATGTTGGTTGTTCACCAACACCAACACTAGCACTATATTCTAAAATCAGATCAGCATCAAGCTTATTTACATAGCCATCCTGATTAAAATCACCCACCAGTACATAAATTGGTGTAATTTTTGCATTATTGCTTGTTTCATAACTATATTGTACAGAAAACTTATTGATTTCAGTCGGTGTATACCAAGTTGACATAGACAAAAAACCAGTACCGTTTATTTTAGGAGGACTGTAATACGAAGTAGTAAGGGCTTTCAAACTAGTGGAATAATTGCTGTAAAAATTGGAGGAATTAACTATTAGTTGTTTTTTTACACAAGAATTGAATGTATAATTATTGTTATTTAATATTGTACTACTATACCATTCCATATTAAGGGTGGATACCTTTTCATAAATACGCCAAGTATGCTTTTGTCCTGCATAATAAGCATTGGTCTTGTTTAAGCTGCATAATGAAAAAGCAGATGTAATTGCGAGCATAGATGAGATTATTTTCTTAAATTTTTTCATAATAATTTCTCCTTAAATAAATTTTATTAAATATACATATACACACATTATATACCAATAATTTACAAAAATCAACATATATATATAAAATTAATTAAATATTTACATTATGTCTATATTTTGTTTAAATATAAAGTGTAAAATATAAATGTAGTTTATGACTGTTTCCCAAAAAATCCCTACTTGATGCAAGTGGGGATTTTTTCTATATAAAGATTAAATTAAGATTGGCTGAAATTTTAGAAGTCTTATTTTCTTCACTCAATAGTAACATGCAGCAGAAAGTAAGAGTCACATTTGAAATATTTCACGGTTTAATGGTTCGTAGTAAGTTGGGAATAGAAAAAATTTTTATAAATTTCACAGCAATTATATATTTCATTTAACAATAAATCAGATAAAATAAAAACCTTGCAAACTACGTATTTACGTAATTTACAAGGTTTGTGTCTTGTGACTATGAAATAGATGAATGGATTTTGCCTATGTATTCGGATAAAAATGCAGTGATGTGCAATCATCACTGCATTAAAAACTATTTTACAATTTTCTCAATCACACAATCATGCTTTTTTGTATCTTTATTGTAATTGATTCCGACCAATAGAATATCTCCTGAATAATCCTTCAAGCAATCTGCATATTGTTTCTTCTTAATTTGTTCTATTGCACCTTCAGCGGATTTGTCATACTTTAGTTCTACAATTATCGCAGGATTGATGTTATTTTTTCTTGGTCGAAAAACCAGATCAGCAAATCCTTTACCAGCAGGCAGCTCTCGTTCAATCGTATAAGTCTTTCTTGCAGAATAGTATGCGAGCGAAATCACGCAAGAAAGTGAATTTTCATCGTTGTATTTTAAAATTGATGTATTGTCACTGTGTGCCTTGTCTATCAGTTCTGCAACTTTTTCTCCGTCACAGTTCAGAGTTGATTTCAGAAGTTCATCTGATAATTTCAATGAATTAGCAACCTCCGACCATCCCATAACCTTAATAGTACTTGCAAACTGTTCTGAAATTTCGTAGTTTGGGATCGATACTTCCTTTGTATAAAAATCATATGTCAGATATCCGAGATGAACTAAAAGTGTCAGTACATCATCTTTTGTTTCAAAAGTTACCATATCGTTTGAGAATGTTGTCGTATCAATTACTGCTTTTTGTCCGGCAAGAAGTTCAATGATTGTATCCTTCAATCCGCCAAAATTCATTTCAATATAGACCCTCAACGCTTCATAAGTCTCTGTTGAAGTCCAGTAGTTATTAAAATATCCGCCTGTCATAGACATAACGACTGAACGTGGATTATAAGCTGAAACTCCCATCAAATTATATCCATCATACCAACGCTTTGTTTCATCAAACGGCATTTTGTATTCATTGCAAAGCTGTTTAACTTCTGATTCTGTAAAGCCCGTAAATTCAGCATATTCGCGGGGATCTGTCATGGAAACTTCTGTAAACATATTTAAAGCCGAATGCTTACCGTATTTTTTTATTGGCAGGATTCCAGTCATATATGCGAGCGCCACATAGCTTTGATCCTTCAATAAATTTCTCAGAAAATCTAGATACTTTTTCTGAGCATCAGTATCGTTTTGATGCTCTCTGAAAATGCAGTCCCATTCGTCTATTATAAAAATAAATGGTATATACGTTTGAGAAAAAATTGCTGCTATTATTTTAATTAAATTCTGACGTTTGGGGTATCGAATATCAGGATATTCATTTTTGAGTTCATCAATTAAATCTTCTTCAATGAACTCAATCATTTCATCCATATTTTGCGACTCGCTCAAAAAGTTTACCATGTTAATATGAATCACATTGTATTTGTTCAGATGCTTTTCAAATGTATCAGCTCTTGATATTTTCAGATTGCTGAACATTTCATCTGAATTACATCCACGGCTGTAGTATGCCGTCAGCATATTCGCTGCCATCGACTTCCCAAAACGCCTTGGTCGGCTAACGCAGATGAATTTCTGTTCCGTATAGATGACACTGTTTGAATAATCAATCAGCATACTTTTGTCAACATATATTTTGGAATTTAAAGCCTGCTGAAAATCAATATTGCTCGGATTTAAATAAATGCCCATTGCTGCACCTCCGTTCCTTTAATATAAGTATATCAGCTTTTTACTTCGAAATCAAGTATTTGCACTGAAACCTTTTTTGAAAATCCGAATATTTAAACTGATGCTTTACTCCTGCTGTATCTCATTGAATAGCTGCTGTTATTTTTCTTATTCTGTGCTGCATTCCAGAGTTCTTCGTTTATAATTTGAGGATAGTCGCAATTGCCACAATAATTTTCATTTGAAAGAACATTATTGATAATTTGCCTACCCCATACAGTTTTATTACTTGGAGAAGGAATATGATATATTTCCAAATGCTTCGATATGTCTGATAATGATTGACCAAGCGAATAAAGCTCAAATATAAGTTTTACTACTTCTGCCTGTTCTTCATAAATTACTATCTCTTTTAGAGCATTTCTTGTATACCCAAATGAAATTCGTTTTTGATTACTCATAAAAAATAACCTCCTGAAATAAAAAATGATACGAAGTGAAGAAACCTCGCATCATTTAAAATACATATTTTTTATTCAATATAACAAAATCTGCCCGTTTTTACGAGCAGATTTGTCCAAATAATTTGTCTTGCTACTATAAAATAGATGAACAGCAAAAGTAGGATTTTGCTTTTTTAATGCAAAATCCATTACTGGTTCGAATGAGAATATACGATATAAAGTAAACACATAAATAATTCTATTTGAATTAAAGGGTTCTAATCTCAACTTTTCATACTTAAGATATGAATTTATTCAAAAATAAAATATGATGGAAACGCCCAATGATAAAAAATTTCACACTAAAAAAGATAACGCCATTGGACTTGGAGTTCAAAAAAAGTTAAGCTGATCAATACCTTAAAACTGATACTCATCTTGATGTATAATAAATTCAAAAAAATTAAAAGTTTTAAAATCCAGTGGACTTTTGTAGGAATAAATTGAATATGCCTCAACGATTCTGCCATCTTGAAGCGGAATAGGTTCATATAAAACTTTATTTTTTAGAAAACCGTTTTTTATATAAAACTCCTCTACAGATGAGTCCTTTTCAACCTCAATAATAATTGGTATCTCCATTACAAAACAACTTTTTAATAGTTCACTACCAATACCGTTGTGTCTACAATCCTTTTCAACAAATAGATATTCAATAAATCGAATTTGATTAAAATCCCACCAAAGCATAAAGCCAAGAAGATTTTGATTTTCATCTTCAATATAAGATATCCAGTATTTATTATGAGAAAATGCTTTTTGCTGACTAGTTTTACTTCTAAGCTCAGTTGCTGGAAAATTATCAGATAATCGTTTTAATAAGATAAACTGAAGTTCATTTTTGATATCCTTGGTTTTACTTTTTTTAATTTTTAGCTTCTGTTCTGAATCCATAAAACAATCCTTTTGATTAGTACTTCCTCAACACCAACAATATCGTGATCTGCATCTAGGTCAAGTATTGGAAAAAAAGATTTAAATTTTTTACTCAAGTATTCAGACATTTCTGCTGATTTACAAAATAATAAACCATCTCTCTTTCCTATGTAGACCATTGCATTAACATCTAAATAGAATTCAGGTGCAAGTTCTAAATTAAGATACTTGAATGCAGAACCCGTCAAAATACTGAGCAATGCTTTACGAGTAATAGGAATTTCGTATATCCAATTTTCATCGTTGCCATGTGCCCCATATTCACTATTTTCAAGCCAATCAAAATCAGCTTTTCCCCATGTAATTTTACCCTCCGTAGATAAACCATTACGTATTCGCACAATTTGTTTTTCAACAGTATCTGGTTTGATCCAATCTGCTTGCAAAGCATAACTATCCGCAGGAGACAATAAAATAATATCAAATTTTTTTTCAGAATGAAGAGAATAATCAATTACTTTGTCACAACCTAAACTATGCCCTTGCAAAATAATGTCAATATATCCGAGAGAAATGGCAAAATCAATTGCAGCTTGAATATCAAATTGTGAGTCTTGGTATTCAGAAACTCCACCACCAACATATTTTAAATTTTTACCATAGTAACCCTCTGCTAATCCGTCATGTGCAGAAGTATTTATGCTAAGGAAATCCACTTCATTTTCACAGTATATCTTTGACATATGCCAAATGAATTTGTTTTGATAAAAATTGCCATAACTACCATGTATGTGAATTACTATTCGTTTATTAGTATGATTCGATATGTCATATTTATTACTAGATCCATACTGAAACAACATACCAATAATCTCAAAATCTTGACTGTTCCTAAAAGAAACCAATTTGCCTAAAGAACTATATGAATATTTCATTTTGTATTATCCTCCTATAGCTTTTAACATTCCTCTTTATCTTTTTGCAAAAAAACTGGAGCTATATTTTCATCGGAAGTTGTTGTCGTAGATTTGGCAGGTTCAAAACTTTCTATCGATTGAATATTTGTCAATTCATGAAAGAACTGCTTTGGCAGAAAATCGGACTTGCTAATGGTATTCGGCTGAATACTATTTTTTGGATTATTATGCGTAATAGCTTCAAAATTCCACACTTCATCAAAAAGTTTTGTATAGCGTTCAACTATTGCACTATCCTTGTAGTATACGCCCTTATATGGAAATAAACTTTCTTCGATAAAAAGCATATTTGGGCCATAAATCCCAAAGTCAAGGCTTGCCGTAGAAACTCTATTATGCTCACAAGCTTCTATAAAATCTTGAGCTAAAATATATTTGCAATCATAATGCGCATTAACATAATAAAACTTTAATAGAAGATCAATCTGCGGATCATTTAACAAATTTTCGTTATCCAAAATCATCAGTATTAACAAATCTGACACTTCGCCATTTTTAATTTTATTGTATATTGTTTCAAAAAACTTACGATCTTCAGCAGTTGAAATTACATTTTTGCTGACTTCTTTAATGGGAAAGGTAAGTCTGACTTTTTTGTCTCGTGTGATATTCAACGCTTCGAACACACCTGCAACATTAATAATATAATCTGACGAAATCTCTATTTTTTTGTATTCTGAGGCATCTTTTAGCAACAAATATAAATTATCTATTGCCTTAGAACATGTAACGGAAAATAAATCCTTATCGCCCTGACTATCACGTTCCACTTCATAATAAAAATCATTAATTTCTTGAATCTTGATACTATATAAATTGATTCTATCATGGAACTTTTTCTCTTTTTTCTGTCTAAAATATACACCTCCTAAGAACACGGTCACATTAATCATCTCTATACATAAGAATGTTAATATACCAGTAACTATGCTTTGAAACACATCAAATCCACATATAGAAGAAATAATTCCTGATATTACAGAAAGTAAAACAGATACAATCAGCACAATAATCTGCATATTACCATACCTCTTTCATGATTTTTAAATGATGGCTATTCTTTCATCACCCACCATTGCTTAAAATAGATGCATTTTTTATTTTCATTAAACACAAGAAAATAAGTCCCATCCATTTCATATATATTTTTATCTCTTGAATCCTGATATTTTGTATACCAATGCAAGGTTACCTTGTTTTCTTCGATAGCAAGGATATCAACTTTTAAGTCTATATCCTTTTGAAAGACAATATCGCTCCATAACTGTTTAACATTATCCCAATTAGATACGGGAACAGAAAAGGGAGTTTCCCAATATTCATCAACATCAGTGAATAACTCTTCAATAACTGTAAAGTCACATTCCCTCCATGCAGAAACAAATGATTCGATCCACTTTAAAACCTCTTGCTTATTCATAACTAACCTCCTATTTATAATTAATAAAATGCTTTGCTCTTTTAAAATATGGACTTAAAGGAATATCTTCAAAAAAATCAGATTTTGAAAAACAAGAAAAATATTCGAGTTTTAATAAATCCCAAGGTTTTCCGTAATACCAAACGCAACCTTCTGGTGTAATTAAATGAGCTTTATCAATAAACTGCATTAATCTCAAATCGTCTTTAAACGCCTCTCGTAACAAAGTATAGGATTCTGTAGTATCAATAATTCCTTTGTTAAGCAATTCACCACAAAACAATGCTTCACATGAAAAATCATTTACACTTCTAAGGTTAATTGATAAAGCTTGATATTTTTTTGATATGTCCTGCAAAGTAATGAGTGGAATCTCATTCGTCAGAACCTTATCAAAAAATATGCCGCCAACTTTTAGGATATTACTAATCGAAGAATAAAATTCTCTTCTATTTTCATAAGGAATGTTTCCCATAGTCAAATCGGACAAACAAAAATTGAACAATCCAGAATATTTAGGTAAGGTCTTAAGCCAATCACCTTCGACAAGCACCTCGTTCTCGCAAGGATATACTTTCCAAGTGTCTAAATCATCATGAAAAGTGATATTCTTTTCAAACACATATACCTGTTCAAATCCCATAGAATACAATAAATCTCGATACTCAATAGTGCTGCCTAGCACAGCAACAGGCTCCTTACGTGAAAACGTATTCGTATAATATTTAATTCTATTAAGTTCAATATCACTGGGTCTTGATGGAGGCAAGACAAATTCCCAGTTTGTTGAAATAATATCCCAAGTTCCCATTAACTAAACCTCCTGTTATTGTACAATTCCAGTGAATCCGTTGCCGAAATGTTCTCGAAAATCAATTTTTTCAAACAGCAAATAATTTTGTCGGAATCCTCACGATTGAATACATTTCGACCAATACTTACTCCACTTGCCCCTGCTTTCATAGCATCTTCTACCATTATAAATAATTGAAAAACATCAATTTTATCTCCTCCTGCTATAACCACTGGTTTGTCTACGGCTGATTCAACCACTTTTTTAAATGTGTCAATAGAACCTGTGTATTGCGTTTTAATAATGTCCGCACCTAATTCAAAAGCTACTCTTACACAATGTGAGACTAGATTTCCATAAGATCTTTGATCAGAAACTTTTATCCGTGAATAATTTTGATCTATTTCAATTCCATTTGGTTCCATATATTCACCTCTTGGATAAGCAATGGCAAGCAGAGGAATTCCAACCTGATCACACTCTTCTGATATTTTTCCAAGCGTTTTTAACATATCACTTTCGTATTTGCTTGATATATTTATATGAACCGCAACAGCATCTGCCCCAAGACTAATTGCCTTTTCTATTGAGGATACTAGCACTTTGTGAGTATGTGTAGCATTTATTGTACTTGCTGTAAGATTCAATATAAGAGGAATACTGTAGTCATTAACAAGACCTAATGTACCTTGATAGGCTAAAATTGCATTTGGTTTAGAGCACTCTATTTGCTGTATTTTATTTTTAATATTGGAAATACCTGTAATTGAACCGGAAATTAGGTTATCATCAAGTGGAACAATTAAGCATCTGCCTTCAGAGTTAAAAATTCGGCTAAGTCGTCTTCGTTTTCCAATGTTCCAAATATTATTAAGATTTAACATTTATGCTCCCCCAATCTTTAATATAATATATCAAATAAATTTGCAAATGTGCAATGCGCAATGTGATACTTTATTACTGTTTCGAAATGATCATACATAAACATAATATACAATTATCAATCGTTAGCGTATATAATCTGATATAATTATACAATATAGCTAATAAATTTACAATAGTTTCCAGTAAATTTATGTCAAATACAATCAACTTTCTACTAATTGATATAAAATTTATTAAGTATTTTGTGCATATTTTCATATTGAAGTTCGGCAATACTTGTCCAATTGAAAAGCCTTGTAAATTGCTCTCTATTATTAATAATCCTAAAACGCCCCAAAAAATTACAGTTTACAAATAAATTTGTATGATTGCACAAAAACTCTGCTTTATATTGTTACTTCTGCCGAAAGATATATTTCTTTGTATTATTTTAGCATAAAATACCGCATAAAAAACAAAGATGTCAAAAATAACGCTCTAAATGACAAAATTGGTATATAATAAGAATTTTTTACATCTTATTTAACCATAAAAAATGGGAGACAGTTTATTTATTACTGTCTCCCATTCTGTAATAGCTATCAAAAACATCTGTTAAAAGGCATTCTGAATATTGTGGAAGCGTTGA
>NZ_JAOQKH010000018.1:0-6019 GCF_025567485.1 Porcipelethomonas ammoniilytica
AAGTCCGCATCATCGGGAAGAATCAGTTCTACAGGTTTAGGTTTCCCGTCTTCATCATGAGGTGACAAAAGATTTCTGACCACGCTCATCATGTATGTGGTGGAATCATAATAATATGCATGTTTCATTCTCTGACCGAATTTAACAGGGAATATTTCCATCTGTTTGAAACGCTGAGGATTACTCCGCTTCATTTGTCTTAATCTGTCCACAACACCGCCGCCTACGCCGCCGTCATCTATCTTAACAGCAACAGGACGTTTATATTTAGGATATTTTTTAAGCAATTTATCATAACACATCACTATATCATCAGCAGTCTTCATGGTATCCTGTCCCTGACGTTTGCAGACAATATCTGCCTTTTCATTGACTTTGTGACCAATAACGGTCTTATCGTCCCCGAATCTTGCGACATCACAGCCAATATGGATAAGGTCGGGTATTTCCGGTTCTTCAAAATCTTTCACAGACGATGTTGACGTTAATATCAATTCCATAGGAATGAAAACATCATCTTCCTGTTTAGGAAATTCTCCGTCAACACGTACACGGACAAAATTTGAATCCTTCCCATATTTGCGCTCCATAGCCGCTATATTTTCCTTATTGGTTCTGGAGCTGTCACGGGAAGAAACTCTGTGGCATTTATACAACCCTCTGTCACAGGTATGAGAATCGTAAAAAATACCGGAGGTCTTTGTAGGATTTCCGCACATAAGCAGCTTATTATTTGCGCCGGAAAGCGTACCGAGAATCGCCTCCATAATAGGGTCGGCAACACCTGAAGCCTCGTGAACGATAAAGAGCATGTTGTCCTCGTGAAAGCCCTGCATGTTTTCGGGCTTTGTGGCAGTACGTGCAGTCGCAAACCAGCGTTCTTCATATCCCTCGACAGAAACCTTTGTTTTAGTCCATTTTAAAACCGCTTTCAAGAGCGGACTTTTTGACTGCCATTTTGAAACCTCTGCCCAGAGTACGTCATTAAGCTGCTGTTTAGTGGGAGCAGTTGCTACAACACGGGAATACGGGAAACAGGACAAAAACCACAGGCACAAAACAGCTTCACAACCAGTCTTTCCAACGCCCTGACCGGAACGCACCGTAACTTTAGGAAACTCCGCTATATCCGCAAATACTTCCTTCTGCCATTTGTCAGGCTCAAACTGACAAACCTCATAGGCGAACAGTTCGGGAGATTTGCGGTATTCGGGGATTTTTTTCTTAAAAGCTTTTATAAGCCTGTGGTATTTATTCTTCCTGTTCATTTTCATCTTCTCCGAGAAGAGCGTCTATCCAAGCTTCAGCCATACTGCTTTCGGCTGTTTCGCTGCTGCCCAGCATTTCCCTTAATTCACGAACTGCCGAAACATCAGGCAGAGCCGTTTTCTTAATATGCTTTACTTTTTTTCTTCCCTTACCGTCAACTGTGATTTCTTCTTCTGAATATTCTCCGCCGGAAGCTGCCAGAATCAATGCTTTTTGAAGCTCTGCTTCTACAAGGTCGGGATTTGACTGTATAAACTCGGCAAACTCCTCATTGCGTTTTTTAAATTCATTGATTAATCTATCACGCTGCGGCTTGCTGTCTGTTTTTAAAAACTCATCATACAGGCTCTTTATACTATTTAAATTTCCGCCTTTTATCCTTTTCTGACTGACCTCATATTCATCAATTCCTTCAAGCAGAGATCTAATGCTTTTTTTATTTAATGCGCCCAAAATACCACGTCCTTTCACGGTATAAAAATAAGGGCAAATTATGCCCTTTTAAGCGATTCTGTTTTTTAGAGATAAATTTTACGTCCAAATAATTTTAAACGGTTATAAAGAGTGTATAATGCTTATTAAAGGCATATTTTATTTCAATCCGTTTCCGAATATACAAATAAAGGCCTGTCAGCCCCTGTAAGCGATTTTGTTTTTACCCCTATAATTTCACCAATAATTTCTTAAAACGGTTTTCAAGAGGGTCTGAATCGTTTTCTAACGCATATTTCATTCAGATATGCTTCGCCATTCGGCAATTCAGTTTTAAAAAGCCGTTTTTATATATTCCGCTGCGCCGATCGGTACGGGACGCATCAACCGTACTTCAGCATAACGCAGGGATTTTTAAATAAGTTCAATAGGCAGTGTGACCTTATGTTTTATTCCGCAGATAGATATTACAGTCTTTGCACGCCTCTGACGAATATCGATCGAAGCATATTCTCCTCCGTATTTTCTTAGAGGTCCTGACATTATCATCTTTCTTCCGTCAACAGTTACAAAAACCCTTGACGGTTCTATAGGCTTACCGTTATTCCAGAGCCAATTGATAAACGGGATTTCATTTTCACGTATTGCCTGCGGTTTTCCCTTTCCGATAAAATTTATAACTCCATCGGTATTTTTAACCTTATAATAATCTTTTTCGGTTATGGATTTATCCGATTCAAGAAATATGTATCCAGTAAATACAAGCTTATTTTCCAATCTCCATGTGCCTCCACGGCGTATACTCATAAGCTTTTCGGGAATTTTAATATTAAATCCAAGTCTTTTTAACAAAACTCCGGAGGAAAGCTCACAGCCTGTTTTAGTCTGAACAACGTACATCATAGCTTTTCTTCCTCCTCTTTTAAAAATTCCTTGACTTGTCTGTATAATTCAGGGCGTTTTACCGCCATGGCATCGAATATCATTGTTTTAAACTGATCCGCTCCGTTTTCAAGAAGCTCTTTGGACTTTAGATCGGCGTTACGTTTATATGCTGCCGCTCTGGTCAGTGAAACTGCCGATTTGACTAGAGTGTCAAAATCCTTTGATTTTATTTCCTCTGACGGTATCTGACTTACAGCATCCAGTACCTGACTGCTTATAATGCGAAGTATACCCTCAGCCATATCAATATCGGGGTATCTGTTGATTTCTTCCATCAGCGCTCTGAAATTTTCCTGAGAAACTCTCAATCTTTCAAGAGACTCCCTGAAATGCTTTACATATCTGTGAACGCTGCCTATTGATATCTCTGTTCCGGTATCCTTTATGTAGTCCACGATTTCACGATAGGTAAAACCGGCACGTATCATCTCATCTACAGTCTCTTTAATATCAGGCTCAAGACCGTCAATAATACTGTGTCTTCTGTTTCCGAGAGTGTTCATATCACACCTCCTACAGAGTTATACAGTCATCTGTTTTTTTACCTACCAAAATACGCACGCCCTCAGCTGTAAGCTTTGCCGACAGACATTTAAACGGAGCGTCCGCAAGAGTTGTCGGTTTTCCGTTATCCGTATTTCTCAGCTTTACATATCCGCTTTCATACAGATAATCAATGCTTCTGACAATCTCATATTCCTCCAGATCTGAAAGAACATATTTGATTTCAGTTAATTTTTTGAAATCTCCTGCCAGTATGTTCAGCATTTGCAGAATACGTCCGTTATTAACAAAGAAATTACCGTTTTCAATTTCCTGTTTTAATTTATCCGCTTCATAATTCACTATTTTCCGCCTCCTTTAATTTCAAGAAGAATATCCATTATTTTATCAAGCTTACGACGGTTCTCCGTTTGCTCTCTGAAGAAATCTTCTTTCGTTATGTAATCCTCTTTAATTTTTGCAATGTCCTTTTTACAGTCTTCAAGTTCCGAAGATAAAGCGTAACGTGACTTTATTTCAGTAATATTTCTTTTGCATTCATCCAGCTCCGAAATGGTTCTTTTAAGAAAAAATGCAACAACTCCTATTCCGCACGTCAAAGCAAGCTGAAATATATTTGTAAAAATATCTGTATTCATGGTATCCTCCTTCCTATAAATAAAAATACGCACTGTATAACCTTGACTATAATTATACAGTACGTATTTAACTTTGTAAAATCACATTCTTCACTTTTTTACTTCCCTTGCTGATTTTATTTTTAACTTTATTATAAAACAAAAAAATACATTATGTATAATAACAGATACAATTATACATAATGTATTTTTAATTATATAATTATATTTTTTCTATCAATTACTTTTATTGATAATATGCAAATAGATAAATTTAAATTTGTACATTTGGTATAATTTGTTAAATTTTATTGATTTAGATATTTTATCGTGATATACTATATATAGATATTATTTGTTATAAATTTTCAAGAAGAAGGTATTTACAATATGAGTTATGAAGAATTATCTATAAATGGATTTATGCAGGAGATAAAAGATGTTTCAGACGGTCATCATCCAAGAAAATTTTGTTTTGTTCTCGGCGCCGGTGCATCCATATCATCCGGAATAAAATCAGGTCAGGAGCTTGTAGATATATGGGATGATAAACTGCGGATACGCAATAAAAGCAGCTACCTCAAGTGGCGGTCAGAATATGGGATCACCGATGAAAATAAATACAGTTTTTACAGTCAATATTACGAACATTATTTTAAAAGACAGCCCAAAGACGGATATAACTTTCTTGAAAAATTAATGGAGAATGCTATTCCCAGCGCCGGATATGTTATATTATCGTATCTGCTGTCTCAAACAAAAAACAATGTTGTTATAACTACAAATTTTGATCACTTGACTGAAGACGCCATTAACTATTATACTCAAACCATGCCCATGGTAATAGGTCACGAATCTTTATCTCACTATATATCAAAACCGATTAACAGACCGACCGTTATTAAAATACATAGAGATCTCCTGTTTAATCCTGCAAATACTGTTAATGAGGTTAATAAGCTTCATGATAACTGGAAAAAAGCACTTGATACTGTTTTATCAGAATATCACCCTATATTTATAGGATATGCCGGAAATGATAACAGCTTAATGGATTATTTAATAAGGCAAGGAGATGAATTTGCCAACAACAGGTTATGCTGCCCCTACTGGATGCTTTACGGCGATGGAACACCTGATGGAAAAGTACACGACTTCTTAGAAAAATCCAACGGATATTTTATACAGCACAATGGTTTTGATGAGGTCATGTTTTTAATTGGACGTGTTTTAAAAATAAAAATGCGGTCTAAAGAAGATTTTCTTAAGAAAGCAGAAAATAGATTTAAAATACTAAGTGATTCAATAGATAATTTTACAAATAAGTTAATGAAAGACAATTCATCATCTGCTGCTGATAATTCAACAGTGTCTGAAGAAATTAAAGAAGCTGTACAATACGTAACAAGCCAAACCGACTTGCAAAATATGTATAAAGAAGTTGTATTGTCATATCGTGAAGGAAATTATGAAGATGCCGTTTCAATTTGTAAAAATCTGATAAACCTGGCTCATGATAATGCGCTATACCATAACACTTTTGGTATTATACTACATAAAATGAAACGTTATGTTGAAGCTCTTATCGAAAAGCAAAAAGCTGTTGAATTAGAATCTGACAGTGCAGAATATCGCAATTCCCTTTGTATAACATTGCATGAAATGAAACGTTATGATGAAGCTCTTACTGAAACGCAAAAAGCTGTTGAATTAGAACCTAACAATGCAGAATATCGCAATTCCCTTGGTATAACATTGCATGCACTGAAACGTTATGATGATGCTCTTACTGAAACGCAAAAAGCTGTTGAATTAGAACCTAACAATGCAGAATATCGCAATTCCCTTGGTATAACATTGCATGCACTGAAACGTTATGATGAAGCTCTAACCGAATACTATAAGGCTGTTGAATTAGATCCTAACGATGCATTTTATCATAATAATCTTGGTATAACATTGGATTACATAGAACGTTATGATGAAGCTCTTATTGAAATGCAAAAGGCTGTTGAATTAGAACCTGACAATCCAGAATATCGCAATTCACTTGGTGTAACATTACATAACATGAAACGTTATGATGAAGTTCTTATTGAAAAACAAAAAGCTGTTGAATTAGAACCTGACAATCCAGAATACCGCAATTCAATTGGTGTAACATTGCATGAAATGAAACGTTATGATGAAGCTCTTACTGAAACGCAAAAGGCTGTTGAATTAGAACCTAACAATGCAGAATATCGCAATTC
>NZ_JAOQKH010000018.1:6245-32970 GCF_025567485.1 Porcipelethomonas ammoniilytica
AATTCACTTGGTGTAACATTGCATAACATGAAACGTTATGATGATGCTCTTATTGAATTTCAAAAAGCTGTTGAATTAGAACCTGACAATCCAGAATACCGCAATTCACTTGGTGTAACATTGCATGAAATGAAACGTTATGATGATGCTCTTACTGAAACGCAAAAAGCTGTTGAATTAGAACCTAACAATGCAGAATATCACAATTCCCTTGGTATAACATTGCATGCACTGAAACGTTATGATGAAGTTCTTATTGAAATGCAAAAAGCTGTTGAATTAGAACCTGACAATCCAGAATACCGCAATTCACTTGGTGTAACATTGCATAACATGAAACGTTATGATGAAGCTCTTATTGAATTTCAAAAAGCTGTTGAATTAGAGCCTGACAATGCAGAATATCATAATTCCCTTGGTGTAACATTGGGTTGCATAGAACGTTATGATGAAGCTCTTGACGAATACCACAAAGCTATTGAATTAGAGCCTGACAATGCAAAATATCATGATTCACTTGGTATAATATTGAGTTACATGAAATATTATGATGAAGCTCTTATTGAATTTCAAAAAGCTATTGCATTAGAACCGGATAATAAAATATGTCGCAAAAACTATGACAAAATAAAAGAAATCTGCGACACTCAAAAAAATAAAGATATTCAATATGTATAAGACAAACAACAAAAGCAGAGGATAAAAATCTCTGTTTTTGTTATTGACATTAATTAGCATTTATGTTATACCGATTAGGATAGAATAAGTAAAGCACTCTTGTCTTCTTATTAAGAAGATTGAGTGCTTTTACTTTTTATATTATATTTTGTGAATTTATATAAAAGTGTGATTCTTTGTTTGTAATATAAATAAAATAATATTAATATTTTGTTACAACTTATCCTAAGAATTGACATATTTATACTTTTATTTTATAATATACATATTAGTTTAAATAAAGAGGAGTTTAATATGAAAAAAATAATATTTTTATTTGTATTATTTACCTATTTAATTACATTATTAGGATGCGGTAGTTCTAAAAGTACCGCTACAAACTATGTTTTTGAAACCGAAGGTACGATGCAAGAAGAATCAATAATAAACGGTGATAATGAAATTTCAAGCAAATCAATTTAATGCAGAATTTTAAAAGTTTGGGTTATTTTGATGATGTAATAGTTAACTACTTCGAAGATACTAACACTTTTGCGATTATAGCAATTTTTTCAAATGCCAACTCTTTTGATATAGACTATAAAGCCGGAAATTGGAATGAAACGATAGATAAATACAAAAAAATGATTCTAACTTCTATTTCTGTATCTGAAAAAACTCAGCTTAAATCAAATTACATAATATCTTTTGCAATTGGTAACAATGAAATGAGTATACCGTCTCTTGTGTTCAATTCTGATAATTTAGTATATGATTATTATGCAAGTACATCAGAGCAAAAATGCTTATTTATGTTAAAAAATTATTTTTGGCAAAAACCTATAGACAATATGAAAAACACTGAAATCGAATTCGATTTTGATACAAATACATATACAATTTCATTATGGGAAAATGATTTTAATGAACAAACGATTGATGTTTTAATGATGGAAAATGTTTCTGACTCTACAAAAAAATTATCATCTAAATTGTTAAAATTAATTGAATACTATAACGATTCAGCATCAATAAAATTAAAAATATTAGACGGAAAAAACAAAGATATGAATCTATTAGTGGTAAAGGACGGAGCAGTCACTTTTAGTTATTTAACAAATAATGACATATCTTTTGAATCAGGTACATATTTAGTGGGGGAAGATATTCCAGCTGGAGAATATGCTTTAATGTGCAATCATAATCATGTTGGACAATTTTCTGTAAATTCTGACAGTAATGGCGATAATGTTATTTATCATGCAGCTTTCTTTGGTAATTCATTTATTACGATTGAAGATGGTCAATATATAACTATAGAAAATGTGACTGCAATTCCGGCTGAAAATGCAAAAATTGATATAACTGGTCAGGGAATGTTACGTGTAGGAATTGACATACCAGCAGGCGAATATAAACTTGAAAAAATAAATGATAGTGAATATTTTAATAATAAGGCTTTCTTTAAAGTTTATTCAGATGATATTGCAACTTCAATGCAAATTACTATAAATGATGAATTTGAAGAGGGTAATGCTTATGTTACGGTTAATGACGGAGAATATCTTCAACTTGATCGTTGCAAAATTGTAAATTAACTCAAAAGTCCGAACACACAATTATTTTGTATGTTCGGACTTTTCCTTATTCCAATTCCAACTGACCCTCAAGAGGCATATTTTTGATTATTTTAAGCTTTTCAGATGTTATCTCCCTTATTGTTTTCGTAGATAGGTTATATTCAAGAGCAAGCTCTCTATAGTTATATCCATTAAATCTACCGCAGATTTCGGCATTTCTGCTGATTTTCATAAGCGTATCCGCTTTGCAGACGTAAATCTGTCCTCCGCCAAAATATCTTACAAGCTTTTTATACGATTCAATTCCTATCAGTTCTGCAATCTCACGCTGTTCTCCGTCAAGCTGCTCTAAAGCAATTCTGTCAATGCTCATTATTAATACCGGCTTTCTTTTCGGCAGAAGCAACATACTTTTTCAAGGTATCAATTAACTTAATGCCTTGCTTAACCGTAACCATTCTAAAAGGATTATCACAATATGGATTGATATCCATATCTATAATTTTCTTTACTGCACCTCTCATGCGTTCCGCAGGAGAAGCAGAAGACGGAGCTATTTCTTGCAGTTTGTATATAAGCGACCACGCTTTTTTCTGCTGTGCTTCAGACATTTTACCCGGCGGTACATCAATGGGTTTTTTATTTTGCTTTTTACCCGTACCTTCCATACGACTAAGCTCTGACTGAACTCTTGCAGCTTCATAGTTTGTAAGTCCTTTAATAGATTCTTTTCCTGTTATACTGTAAACCAGCTGATGAAGATTATCTTCACGATTATTCTGATTTATACCGAGTTTTGAACCCAGTGCATATATAGCACGTATCTGAGGTGCAGTTGCCATAAAATATTACTCCTTCCTTTTTAAACGATAATCCTTATTTATATCTTTAGGAATATTGATCTTCATTGCCATTTCAGTGATCCGACCGCCTATTGCCGGATTTATTTTATATATCTCATCAATCATACGTTCAGATGAAATAATAGTGCATAATGAATTGCGATCACGATAATCCAGTATTTGAAAAGCTAAACGTATGTCAGCTTCAGTTGCGTTTGTTTTAAACAAATCATCAATGTAAAGAACATCAACAGTCTGATATGCTGAAATCAATGTCTTATATTCCGGATCGTTAACCTTTGCTTTAAGAACAGGGGAGTCATCTTCCCACAAAAGATACCTCACGGATTCTCCGAATTTTAGTAATTGCCCTGCAATCGCAGTACATATATGAGTTTTTCCGCAGCCATTCTGACCTCCAATGAAAAACCACTTGCCTTTATATGACTTTACGAATTTGACCGCTTCCGATTTTATATGCTGCTGAAAACTTTGATTTGCTTCAAAAGAAGAAAATGTCTTTTCTTTGATGCTTCCTGCTAGACCGGAATTCTTAAGACGTACCAGTGCTTCACGCTTTTTCATGCAGTCGCAAGCGACCATTGATTCATCACCATTTATAATTTTCATAAAATATCCACGATTCAAGCATTTCTTACAGTCATATCCGGTAAGATTACCGGAAAGACTATTGTAAGAATCAACCTTTTGTTTTAGATATTCATCATAAGTAAGTACCGAACGCTTGATTTGAGGTATTACTTTCGTTATCTGTTCCATCCTCATCTTCCCATCTTCGGTTATTTAAATATGTTGCTGGATACGGCATATATTGTCTATTTTCTTTTTTCCAATTATAATTATTTTTTTGCTTTTCAAGAGTACTTAAAATGGTATTAAAGAGCTTCTCGCTTGGATTAAGTTTCTTAAAAGCTTTTCTAGCCTTAATTTTATCTAACTTTCTGGGATATGCTTTCCAAAAAGCATCAAACATTTCATCAATGTCCATATACTGACCTACCTTGTTTATGAAGTATTTCCGTAACTTCACTGCACTGTTTTTCATGCGAGTATTCAAAGCATATTTCACTGTCAGAAACTTGTTTATTATGCTTGCTGCAGTAAAGGTTATCTGTTCCGCATGAATGCAAGCAGTTACTGCAATTTTCAGTTATATTATTCATATTTATCAATCCTCGTCATCATTTTCCACATCCTCAATGATTTTAAAAAACTCGCTGGCTTTCATCTCAATAAATCCTTGTGGGGTTTTGACCTTAGTACTTCGGTTCATGCAGTCTATACTGCAATATAACTTTTCTCCTACATGAAACAATCTGGTTCTCGATGAATATGATGGATCAACAAAGAAAAATGAAACATGCGGCTTATGCACTTCCTTTATTCCCAATCCAGTCAATGCTCTGCCTATTTTACTTGTTTTCTTAAACGCTGCAAGTCCGTCATCACCGTCCTTCTTCAGTTGATTGCCATACTTTTCCCTATTTTCCTGATTATTGTCAATCCATAATGCTCCTCCGAAAACAGCATAATGTTCAGTATGTATATTATTTTCCTCAATAAATTCCTTGACCACTTTTCTGCAAGCTTCATCAGCTTCAAGATAGTCAAAATATTCTTTATAACGACTGCTTTGTTTTGTAATTTCAAAATACTGTTCCATAGTACCGATTCTCTCCTTTAATCGTTTTTATCATTTGATTTCTCATCATATTCCTGCTTGGTGATGGGTCGAACATACTTTTTATCTACGCAGGCAGAATTAGCTGCAAATTCAATTTGACGTTCTATAAAGTCACTATTTAATTCATTTATAATAATGTTTTTGCACTCACAATAACCTATTTCCATATATCCGACTGATCCTTTACCACCCCATAAATCCGAATTGTGAACTTCGAAATACATATGAACTTCCACATTGATCAGCGGATCTACAGGGATTCCATTAACTTTAGTCATTATTTACTTTCTCTGCGTTTTCACGGGTACAAAATACAGTATTTTCATAATCACTCCAATCATTATTCCATACTGTAAAAGTAGTGTTATCCGAGAAAATAACCTGTATAAATTCTTTGTGAATCTTAATTCCGTCAATTTTCATTTGTTTTATTTCGTTTTGCAATACATAATGAATATATACTGTATCTCCAATTTTACAAGGCAACTCAACAATCAGGGATTTATCTTTATAACAGTCATACCCTTCCAGATGTTCAAATTCTTCACCAAGCGCTTTATCTAACACGGTTTCCGGCACACCTGATTTTATTGCATATTTTTTGCATATTTCGCAATGATAACAATTCTTACACTTTGGCATTTTCAGCCCTCCTGTTCCAACCTTGCAGTGCAATTTCTCTGCCGTCAAGAATCGGTTTGATTTCTCCGTTGTTGCCTAATTCAAATCGAATTGTATATGTTTTCGGAGATGATGTTTTGCATTTTACGCATTCGATTACAAAATCAAATCCAACATTTGAATGCGAAGAATAGTTTAATATGGTTCTGAACTTCGCCTTACCCCCACAAAACGGACACGGTTTTAATTTTTCATTCATTTTCTTCTCCTTTCAGTAATTCGGGATTGTCAAAAATATTACCTATTATTTCGCATTGATTACCATCAATGTTATTTCCAAAATCAACTGTAAATGTATCAAATTCTACAATAAACATTGCGCCATCATTATCAAATTTTACAATTCCATATTCATCATCTGATATGTTAGGATTTTCAACTGTAACAATATCCCCCTCAAAAATCTTAACGCCGTTCTTGTCTGTTAATCCAGTAAATTGTCCTACTGTTTCGGGGATAACACAAAATAAATTTCCATAGCCATCCGTTATGTAAGTTGTTTCTCTGACCGCCGAACGTGAAAGCCAATATGATCCTTCAAACCATTCACTACTATCAACACGCTTACCCCTGAACAATATTTCTCTATTCATCTTTCAATACCTCATTTCATATCCGGTAAAATTTGAACACCAGTAACATAATAAATAAATGTCTTTCCGTCATCGGTAACATGATAATAATCTTCACTGCTTTTTTTCATAAAACCAATTTCAACCAGTTTATCAAGCTCTGATTTGTCTCTTTCTCCAGCATTATAATAATTGCGGTATGGCTCATACTTGCGATGTTTTGTACCTTTTACTTTTCGGTCGTCAAACCCAATTGCATGTTTCATCATGTCAATCTGATTATATGTAACATCTTGATATTTGTTATAGTCATCCATCTTTTAAAACCTCCTCAATTTTATTGGCATACCGCCATTTACATTCATGATTCATTTTACATTCGCCGTCTGAATAACTATTACAAAATTTGCAAACTTCAGGTTCGCTAATGTCATCATGCTTATAATATTCTGAATCGCATGCATTAAATAGTCCCTTGGCATCTTTTGCGGTCAATCTGAGCAATTCTTTTAAAATAGCATTTTGTTTTTGTAATTTTACTATTTGTTCCGGTGTCAATCCTGTGTCTTCATATTCTGCTAGTTTCTTACTATCAGAAATATAATCATGTTCTTTAACGTATAAATCACCATGTTCATAACGTTCTGTCATTCTTTCCATACCATTTCTCCCTATAGTTACGTACATAATCTTTGTGTTTATCGTCTTCATATGGATTGAATAAATTTAAAATATATCTAATTATTTTTTTAATCATTTTTATTCACCAATGTTAATATTCTTCCAGCAACAACGTAAATAAATTTAGTTCATTGTTTTCGATCCATGTGACCGCAAGAAAATTGCTGTCATATCCGCAGTTACTATATCCGCTTACATTTTCAATTTTAAAATTAACCTTTTCAACCGTTAAATATTTTTTGATTTCTTCTTCCATATAAAATTCATTTTCTTTATCATCATAACGAAAACTGTTATAACATTCATCGGTTTCATTGTAATATTTGTTTACTATTTTATCAATTTTTTCTCTAATCATTTTATTCCTCCAGTGTTATATATTTAAGGGATTCACGTTCATAACCGCATCCATATACTGCCTATTTTACCTCTAAACAACCGATTGTATATTTTCATTTAAATATCCAATCCCAGACTGGTATCAATATCGCTTTCATCCTCAACATCAAAGATAACCGACGTTTTGTTATAATACAAATTAAGCAGCAATGACTGGAATTTGTTATATGAAGTAATTTTCAAAACATCCTTTACACTTGAACCCTCAAAATAAACCGAACCTATATATCCCACTCCATTTTGATTATATTTTTTATGTACTCTAAAACCAAAATCACAGGTATAAATATCCTTTCCAACACTGAAATAAGTTGAACTATTAGTCGGTTTTTCTTTAGATATACTGCATTCAAGCCAATAACCCTCATCATTTTCTACACTTGCGTAAAACTTATTGTTAAGCTCGTACCGCTCACTTTCTTCTAAATCGTCAATAAGCCATTGACGGTATGCTTCAAAGATCTCGGAAAGCTTTATGCTTTCACGCTTCATCATAAAAATCTTTTCAAACGTATTTGAAATCTTCTTTGCAATATCTTCTTTTAGATATTCCTCCGTAATTTGCTTGACTTTCTCGCAGATGAACGAATTATATGCCGTAAAATCCAAAGCGTCAAGACAAGGTGCTATTTGACTTTCTATTTTTTCTTTGATTTTTTTCTGTACAGCATATCCGCTTAGAGCTGAAGATACCGAATCAAGTATTAACTTCTGAAGCTTTTCTTCAAGATACTTTTTAATTTCTCCGTTTTCCTCCATTTCTGTAATTTTTTCCTGTGCTATTTTATTTATATCAATACTCATTATTTCCTCCTTGTATTTTTATCATTATTATGCTATAATAATTAAGTAACAATAAACATTTTTCATTTTTCCCATTTCTTTTGTCAAGAAATGGGACGTTTTTTATTTTAATCAATGTTATAAATAATCTTCACCAAACAGTGATAATTGCTCAGGATCATCGCCGACCCACCATTTATATACATCTAATCCTGTTCGCCATGTAACATTAGATTTATTCGGCATATTTGCCAACATTCTATTATACGCCCGTATATAATTATTACGGTATATGGGATATTTTTCAAATTCAGATTTCATACCGTTATACCCCTGCATCGGACACCCTATGCAGCCTATGCGTTTCATTCCGCATTGATATAACGGATTTCCCTGACAACCGTAATACCGTAAAAATTCCCATACGTCTGAATCAGTCCAGTCAATAATCGGATTTATCATTGTCGATGTCGTTCTGTAGCAATGCTCAACCACTCTGCGTGATTCGTCATTATCGCAATTCATAACTAATCCACCCTGTTTGGCCACCTCATATTCTGCACCAACCTCTGCGGCGTATTTTTGCGTTGTTTTGGGTTTGCCTATTATTTTTATAAATCCGCCGTTTTTATTTCTATTAACGCTTTCAGCCCTGCGGACACCCGTCAATTTAATCCTGTATTTACCGCCCTGTTCTTTGAGTTCTGAGCAGCAGTATCGCACATCTCGTTTAGGCGGCATGTGTTTTTTTACAATCAGATTCCACATTGTCTTATGTGTACCGTCAGGATATCTTGCCTTATCTATTATCACATTAGGTATTGATTTTATATATTGCATTGTTTCCGGTGCATCTACTGTAGTCAAATTATGTACAATATCATGCTTAACGCCTGCCAACGCTGCTAAAATCCTTATACAATCACTGTCTTTACCACCCGAATAACATAAATAATATGGTTCTGTTTCAGGTTCGTACATTTTTAACTGGGCTATGGCGATATCAACTTTTTTACCCAGAGACATTGATTTCCTCAATTGTAATTTTAGTGCTTTGTTCTACGCAAACCGCTGCATTAATATTCAAAGCGAACTGTTCAAATGCCTCCTGCGAGAAAACACCGTTGTTATTGATTTTAATAATAGCTTTTATTTTATTCCATACAATAATTTCTGCAATTAAATATGCATAATCTTGGGCACTGTCTTCATCCAAACCTCCGATTTTTATAAGATTTTTCTTATCTGTTTCAAAATTCTTCCCATTAAGTTTTTTCAGAAGAGATTTTTTTGCTTTTTCATCACAACTCAGACTATTTACAATTTCCTCAACGCTGCCTTGGCAGTATTCCTTATTCCATACTGCTGCCGCAATACGTTTACCTTCAGCATTAAGTTCTAATATACTTTTTTGGTTTACAAGATCAGGAAATGCCTTTCCGAATATGTCTAAAAACAAAGACGGCATAACTCCTGAAACCTTGTCGGCAAGAGTAACTGTTGCTTTTCCTGACGTTCCCGAATACGACACTGACTTGTACTTTGTATTTTCCAATGCTGATTCTCCTTCAACCTGAAGCTTAGACTGAAGGTCAAGATATTCATCCTGAAGAGCGTTAGACTCCTGTTTAATTTCCACCATTCTGTCAACAATTTGTTTTATTTCCATATCAGATGACCTCCTTCATTTTTTCCGAGCATTCCGAGCAAACGCATACATCTTTGTATTTATGTACATTTTCATGAGTGCCGCAGAATCTGCACAGGTCAATATGCGGTCTGATGATCAGACTGCCGTCCTCCTGCGGAGCTAAATCAACCGCCATACTCGGCTGCCAGCCTAGATCTGCTCTGAGTGCTTTGGGAATAGTGATTCCCGCTTTGCTTGTAAGTTTCTTTGAAATCATATAATTACCTCCGTTCTTTACGTTCAATTCCTTGACTCTGCATTAATACGGGCTTGTCACCGTTCCTTTCGGAGCTGCATTAAGGTGAGGGAATAGATCCCTCATTTACTTATGGAACATCTGATGTACTACAGGTTTGTATGTATAATGTCTGCATGACCGTATATTTGCACGTATTCTTCTTTCAACTTCACTTTTTATTTTGACATAAGCTTTATGTTTTCTGCATCCGTCCTGACATGCCGTGTGCCGTTCAGTACAACTGCCGCATGGATTAGGTATGTTCTTCATTTTTATCACTGTCCTTATTTTTTAATGCTTTAAATCCTATGATTCCATGACATCTTTTTCCGAAATTACCGGATATGTACATCTGAGTATCTTTAAAATCCTTTTCTGTATACACAATTGAACAATTGCAAAGCATAGGATTCTCTCTGTTCGGAAAATACATCTTAAATATTTCTATGGCGCTTCGAAGATTTCGTGCCTTTACTATGATCCAGCCGCCGTAAAACGGATGCGTTTTTAATTTTCCGAATGTAAAATAATAATTTTTCATTTTTTCTCCAAAAACTTATATTCTCTTTCAAATTTTCTTTTTTCTAAAAATAATTCGTCCTGCGGAAATCTTCTGACCGTTCTTTCCAACGATTTATTCAGTATTTTCAAACGTCTGTTAATATGCTTTCTTGCTTTTTTCTCTATAAATAATATTGCCGTTTCTGCGAATGAACAATAGGAAAAACAAATTGCCGAAAAAACCAGAAAACTTATATTTTTAAAAATCAGATAAGGCAAAAAAGCTGTCAATGCAAACGCTGCCGCAATAAGTTCCGATATGTATAGCTTATCGCACTTTCGCTTTGCTGTCTGTGCTATCCTTTCTTCATATGTCATTTTTTACTCCTTATAAAATCTTTTTAATCGTCCTTATCGTGTCCGTATGCCTGTGCATAATTGTTATTGATTCTTTTGTATCGCTTATTACTAGCCAATTATACGGAGACAAACGTAATCCGGATATAAATACTTTTTGCTGTCTGGTCGGACGTTTTCCTTGTCTCATAAAAATCCTCCTATATCTGCATTTCCATAAATTTCATCATTGCTATAAGTCCCTCATAGCTGTAATCTTCATTGTCATAGGCATTGGAAAACAGGTTGATAGCTCCTCTGAGAGCCTGCGGCGTTTGGGCAACACGCCATAGAAGTTCAATTTCCTTTTCTTTCTGTTCCGCCTCCAATATAGGAAAAAGCTTCACAATATCGTCTCGTTTAATTTCTTCCTGTGTATAAATCTTTTTCTGCTTGGTACGGTTGGCAATCTGTGCAAATTCAGCCCTTTTACTGCTGTATCTGTCAACCGTTTCAGGATTTCCCACAAAACATATCCCAAGGGTTTGTCCATTATCTGCAAAATAATCCGAAAAACTTCTGAGAACCTCTATTGTTGTAGGCGGCAGATGCTGAGCTTCATCAAAAATCAAAACCATTCCGTCTGAAAGAGATTCTATAATCGAAAGCCACAGCTCGTCTCTTGTTTTTTTGATAGTCGCTCCTACTTTTACAGCTACAACCTTAAGCAGACTTTTTATAGAGGAAATACATGGATTGACTGTTATGAGGACGCTGTTGGTTTTATGCTCCTTTACAAACTGCTGAGCCGCTTTAGTTTTTCCTATTCCTGCAGCACCGCAGGCTATCGCAAGTCCTCCCTTGACTTGGCAGACACGGATTATATTATATATTTCTGACGATATACTTGTCTGAGCGTATCCGACTTCGGAATATGTAAGCTTAGCCGCTTCCTTTACTCCAAAGTAGCTTTCTATAATATCGAATATTTTCTGCGGATTAGCATTATATTTTCCATTGCGGAGCTGTGATAAAGTACCGTCTGTAATTCCTATGGTCTCGGCGGTCTTTTTTTGTGACCACTTTTTTTCTTTCTGAAGTTCGTCAACTTTTGCAAGCAGTTCAAGTTCATGATCACTGTATTTATATTCCATATCAATCTCCCTTTCTCTTCATTCCGTTCCTAGCCATTCTATCCAAATCTACAATTACCGTTTTTTCTGCACCTACAGCTTGTTTAAGCTCTTCCGATTGCGTTTCATTAGCTCTGATCGGTATTATATTTGACGGCATTTCAATCTTGAATTTTTCTGACTTATTTTGTTTCGCTTTCCTGATAGTCATATCAAGCATAGTGATTCTCTGGTCATTAGTAAGGTTTGCAGATATTCCTTTAGCCTGTTCCTTAACAAACTTTCTGACCGTTCCGATGATTTTTTCACCATCTGCAATTTCTTCTTTTATTCCGGTAATATAATCCACAAGAAGAGCGTCGGCAGACTGCCATGTAAATAAATATCTGTCATCTTCATCATAAAGCCTTACACTTCTCAAATCAGCCGGATCATATCTGACATAAACTTTCTTCTGTAAATTATCAACTGTTTGCTGCAGATCCATATACCACAGCTTTTCGCCGAATATTTCAACGTACACTCCGTTACGCTTTATTTTCTGACAGCGCATACTGCGCATCATCATCAAATTCAGTTCTTCCGGCTTAGGCATTCTTACCGATGTACGGGTCTTATTCCAAACGTCCAGTCTTGACATTCCCTTGTAACAGGTTTCAGCACCGCCGTATGGCTGAAGATTATAGTCTCCGTCAATCCATGTTTCAAGAAAGTCTCTTATTTCGTAATCTCTTGGAAGTTCGCCGTTTTTTATACGTCTTTTAAGACCTTCCGGACGTTCTATAATAGTTCCTCCGCAATAACTGTTAAATAACTTGGAAAATTGATTTTTTACCGTATAAAATGTTCTTTCAATAGGCTTTGCTCTTGCATTGCAGACAATAGCGTTGTGCATTTCAATACCCAAACGCTTTAAAATGGTTGACGGAATCTCCTCAGAACCTTTTTGAGTTCGATGACCGTTTCCGCCTAGATCCGCAGTAAGAAACTCACGTCCGTTATCTACATAAATACTTTTAGGTGCTCCGAATCTCATGATTCCATGCCGCAAAGCTAATATTGTAGACTGCGAATTCGGACTGTCTGTTATATTCCAGCCTGTAAGCACTCCTGTCTTTGCGTCAAGAAAAGCTGTAAGATACAGTCTGTGTATATTTCCTTCATCATCATAGGATTGAATATCAAAGGTATGATTATCGGCAATCCAGCATTCGTTAGCTTCAAGCTTATCATACATTCGCATCATGTATGGAAGACAGCGGTCATTAAAAGCTTTTTCACCGTCTCTCATCAGTACTTTTACTGCATATTTTACATCATTTTCAATATGACGGCGGAAGCTTCTTTCAGTCGGTATCAAATCAACAAACTCAGGATAAAATTGTTCAGTCCAATTGACAGTTTTTCTATAGCAAAGGCTCACAGTCGGTCTGTTTTCATCCAACCAATACCACAGAAAAGCTTCCCAAACCATCGGAGGAATAGAACTTGATTTTTTATTCCATCCGCCTCGCTTATCCACCAGACCGTAAATATCGTTTTCTTCCCACGCTCTGAGCTTGCGGTATAACGTACCTCTGCTTATATGTAAATCCGGATGTTCGAGCTGACATTTGCCTACATACATAGAATCAGCTTTAGCTTTGTTGGTATATTGACTTCTTATACTCAGCCATTCTTCCAATATCTCAGACCACATATTCGCTTCACGGCGTTCAGTTTCGGACATTTCTTCAAATGTTTTTGAAACGGTCCTTTTTGACTTTTTTAAAGACTCTTTATCATCTTTAAATTCCGGAATCTTTAGATCAGATTTCAGCTTGTTATAATATTTTGCCTGAAGTTCCTCTGAAAGCGTTGATACAGGAATCATATAGCACATTTGTTTATTCTGCGAATGAGTACATTGTTCTGCTTCTAATTTACCATCAAGAATAAGTTTTCTTACATATTGAGGTTTACAGCATTTCAGTTCCGCATATTCTTTTACAGTTAAATAGTCCAAAAAATCAACACCTCCTTCAGAAAAAACTTGACGAATCCGTTTTATTCTGATATACTATTATCAGAGCCTAAATTCGACATTTCATCCAACTCTTTTTCAAGAGTTTCTGCTTCTGTCAGCAGTGCTAGTGCTGTAGAAACAATTTTGTGTTGAATTTGCGGCTCTTTTTTTATACTTTCATCAGCTGCAGTTTCCGTCATAAGCTTTGCCATTTTAAGTACCAGCGGTTTTGCTTTGCGTTTAAATTTTTTAATATTCATAATTTTACCCCTTCCAGTCTGCCTCTTCAGTGCCGGTAGACCATCTCCGGCAGACAGCGGTTATACCGCTGTTTCGGCTTATTAATTCATTTCCATTGCTGAAACCACAAAGCATATAAATGAAATAAATCCTATGAATCCGCTTACTAATATTAATGCAGTTTCAAACGAAGTAAAATCTCTTCTTTTTAAACTATCATTTATATTCTTGTTATCGTCCGAATGTTTCTTTACAGCATAAAATATTCCGAATACGCAAATCAGCGTACTAAAACCCAAAACTATACACGTCATCATTTTATCCTGCTTTCTTTCCGTCAAAAATAAGGTAATCTGTTGTGCATTTCAGCGGACCTGCCAATGCGGCAAGTATCTTTGATGTCGGATTAAACTTTCCGTTTTCCAATTCAGAAATATATGATTGTCCTACTCCGGATTTTTTAGCCAGTTCTTTCTGGCTTAATCCAAGAACATGACGTCTGAATTTTATTTTTTCTCCTAATGTCATATATGCCAATTTCTCCTTTCTCTTTCTTCTTTGATACGATCAAACTGTTTCCATGAATTAGGCTTTGGGCATTCCTCACAGGGAACGCAATTTTGAGTTCTAAAACCAAGCTTACATTCTTTGTGACTGTCAAGTGCCTTACAATTATTACAGATTCTTTTCATTTTTTTATCCTCCTATCTGCGGGCTTATAAGAACCGGCTTAGAGAGAGGTTTTTGCTGAATAAGGAGTAATTATTTCAGCCGCCGGCTCTTAAAAGCCTACAGATTAATTTTACACTAAACTATTTTTTAGGTTATATATTAAATGCTTTTGGTTGGCCTGTTCCTTCTTTAATCCATGTAATTCTAACTCCAAATAAAATTGAAATTAGTATTAGCAAAGTTTCAGATGGATGATCAATATTTTTTTCAAGTCCACTTACATGTGCCTGGCTTATTCCTACCATTTGAGCAAACTGTATTTGAGTTAATTTATTAGCTTTTCGGATACATTTCAAACGTTCTCCGAGGGTAGTTTCTTTATCTTGCCTTGTAATAACTGTGACGGGGGTTTCTAAATAAGGAGCAGTTTCTAACTTTGCATTCTCTATTGCCTTTTTCAGTTCCCCTAAATGTTTTACAGCCTTTTCAGATTCAACACATATAACTTGGCACTCCAATGCTTTCCTATTAACTTTTTTAACCTTAATCTTCACGTTAACCTCCTAAAACATGGTAAGCTGTGAATCAAAATTATCATCAACAATAAAGTGCATACGCTTATACCTGTTAACGGACATCTGAGATATATACATATCACAATTATTCATAATAAAATTTGCTATTTGTTGACATGAAAATTCTCCTGATGCAATCATATCATCAACTTTAGTTTTAAGCTCCGGCTTCAATGTTTCAATTTTACTGGGCTGTGTATGTTTATATTTCTTGGCTTTTCGCTTAGGTACATTTTGTGATTGTTCTGTTGGATTATCTGCTGTGGGTATGAGCTGTTTCAAAACTTCTGAAACAACCGCCGTTGCAGTTTTTGCAATAACCTCTTCCAGATTAAAATTGTTTCCGTATGAACCATTCTTTCTAAGCTCTGGAAGGACCTCGTCAAATACCCATCGTTCAAATTTTTCTGCTGACGGTAGCTTGGATCGGATAATCAGTCTGTAAAGATTACCCTCGCTTATGTACTTAATTTCTATTATTTGCTGCGAGGTAACTCCATACTGATTTGTTGTATAGGAGACCCCGTCGTGTTTTACGACCCCCTCTGATTTACAATGACGTTTTATAGCATCACGAGGATTTGTGTATCCTAAAATTTTGGCACACTGTGAAGCCGGAAAGAATTCCTTACCGTCAATGATGAGAACTCCAAGTTCTCCAAATTCACTATTTTGAAATACTTTTAATTCGTTCATATTATTTTATTTCCTTTCTGTTGAAATTTTCTTTTCCTTATGATACAATTATCATGAGGGATTTTTTACACTTTCGTATCGGTATATTAATATTATAGTTCATTAAAATGCATTTGTCAATAGAATTTGTTCATTTTAATGCATATTTCACTTATTGCACAATTTATGGAGGGTATTATTCATGTTTTATGAGCGATTTATCCAATTATGTGAAGAAAACAATATAAAGCCAACGCCTTTATTAAGACAATTAGGGCTTAGCGCTGGAAACTTAAAAAACTGGCAAAAGGGTGCATCAGTAAATTCAGATATATTACAAAAACTATCGATGCATTTTAATGTATCAATAGATTATTTAGTCACTGGCAAAGAAATAACTGCCCCAATGGAGCAGTTATCCGAAAATGAGCAGGAAATGCTTGATGTATTCTCAAAATTTAATGACAGAGAGCAAATAAAGCTTATAGGCAAACTTGAAGAATTATATAGACAAAAACAAATAAAGGAAAGTCAACAGCCTGCGGCTCTTAAAGTTTCTCGTTCTCCTGATAGAAAATTTAGAAGAACTGAAATTTCAAAAGAAGAATTAGAAAGAATTAATAATTTACCGGAAGATAACGACATATAACTATATAAAACACCTCCATGCGTGTACAATATACATGGAGGTGTTTATTTTGAATTATAAATCCTATACAAATGCTCGTGATGCGAGCTGGCACTTTTTAATTAACAATTCAATTTCTTTATTGCCAGTGAATATTATTTCTATTCTAAAATCTATGAATATAATATTAAGAAAAGATTTTAATATTCTGCCCAATGAAAGAGGATATTCCGTCTTTACTGACGATGGATATCAAATAGTAGTTCCAGACTGCCCTGTTCCTCAAAAAAGATACACTGTTATGCATGAAATCGGACATATTGTAATGTCACATATTCAAGATGAGGAACGGTATGAATATGAAGCCGAACGATTTGCAATTGATGTTCTTGCTCCTGCGTGTGTTTTATGGGCGTTGGATATGCATGAACCAGAAGATATTGCGAAACTGTGTAATATTTCAATTACTTCAGCACATATTAGATCAGAAAGAATGGAACTGTTATACAAAAGAGAGCAGGAATTCTTAGGAACACGAGGACATTCCTGTTTTCTCCAGTCTCCATTAGAAAGAAAAGTGTATGAACAATTTAAACCGTTTATTGATGAATATAAAAATTATTGAATTGGTTTAGTTGCTACCCTAAATAAAACTCATAAAAAATTTAAAAACTATTATTTTTTTATTTTATGCAGTTCAAAAACGTATTTACGTTATTTCTAACCCAAAAAGGCTTAGGGTAGCAACTAGTTGCTACCCTATTTTAATTTAGTTGCTAGGTTGCTACCCCCCTTATAGTCAACATTTAACCACATGTTGAAAAGAAAATTTTAAAACTTTTTAATCTGAATTAACGTATTTGCGTTATTCAAGAGGATTTTTAAAGATTCTAAAAAGCTTTTAAAGAGATTTTCTTGTAAAATTTAAATTGCCCGAATCGAAGTTACAAACACCGATTTCGAGCAATATTTTTTGACATGTAAACATATTTAATTTAATGCTTTTTTAATTCTTTACACCAATTAACCTACGTATTTACGCCAATTTGGGGCGTTTGTTCCGCAAGTTTTATATTTTTCACGCCTTTTTCAATATTTACATTTTACACGTCAATTAACAACATAATAGAGCAAACAAGCTATAGAACTTGTTTGCTCCGTTTAATAATATTCTTTTAATCGTTAAGACTTTTCACTTTTAAAGCTATATAATTAATTAAATTAAACATCCAAAAAACAGCTATTGAAAACAAGTAAATCAAACTTAATTCACTGGTAAATATAAATTTGCAAATTCCCATTACCTCCACAGCTATTCCTAAAATTATTGCAATAAATGTTATTCTCTTATTAGGCTTTTCGCTCATATTATACTTTAATATCATTACAAGCCAAAGTACTACATAGATAACTCCCATCAGTATAAAAGCCATATTATAAGACACATTAATTATACTAAATAATCCTATTACCTCACTACGTCCTATAATCCCCATTGTATTACCATAGCCATACATAATATTACTATGACAAATAAAAAATAATAAATGTAGGACGGGTATTGCCGAATCTAATATGCATTTTTTTATATTCTTTTTTCTTACTTTGCACAAGGAAAATCTTAGCAGTATTAAAATACATAGAATTACAATATAAATGCAAGTGAGATATTTTTCATGAAAAGTAGATGATACGGAAATAACAACCATTGATGCCCAAGAATAAAAGCAGAATATCCAAATCAATAATGTTATGAACATTGTTGTTTTTCCTTTCATTAATAGAAATCATAAAATATACAATGGTATGCACCATTACGATTTTCATCTAAATCAGCACTTCTTGCACATTCTCGATAATAATCATTCCAATACAAAACATAATATAAAATAGTATGTTCAACCCACTCACTTTGTAAACTTCTTAAAGAGCGATCAAACTGCGTTCTGCCTTCTTTATCGTTATATCTTTTTAACCAATAATTGGTTCTAGGAATTTGAACATACATTTCTGGTGTAAAATCCGGATTAAATGTAATTGTTGTATCACTAAATTTCACCGCCAATTATTCAAATATATCAATATAATGAAATTTCAACAATTCCAAATAGTAAAAGGAATAAAATTAAAATGCCTGTAATAAATAGTAATCCCAACAATCCTAAAACAATATATAAGATTACAACTCCATTAACATTTCTATTATATTTGATATTATAAATTGTTTGAATAAAAGAAGGAGTAATAATAATGAACACGCCTAATAGTGCCCACCATGTATCCCTTGTTTCTAATTTACATATATTTGATATAATTATATTTGCAATATAAATTAAAATCGATATTAAATATCCTGTTTTCTTTATCTTCATATTATTCCTAATTCCTTTGCAAAATCACTTATACTAAAAGACAGAGTAAAATCTGCTCCAACAAAAAAATAAAGTGCTCCTCCTATTTCAATATTAAAATCATTTTCACTAGATAATGATGAATTAGATGATATTATACTAATATCATTTTCCCAGTGTCCACCAGGTGCAGTATATGGATTTTTGTCCGTAAAATTATTATACGCTGTTCTTTTAGCTTCCGCACCTAATCCTAAACTATCAAAAAATGTTAAACCTATTGAATAATTTCCTGTAACATTTTGTTTACAATCGGATGCAATAACATATTCTTCACGTGCAGGTACAACTAATAAAGATCCACTTACGAATCCTGAATTTACTTCTGCACCAAATCCACAACCAGCTCCAAATTCAAAACTAGTAGAGTGATAAAATGCTTTACCAATTTTTGCAGCACCATTAACAGGCATAGTAACATGATTATCGAACCAATTAAGTCCGTTACTAATTTTCGTAAAGATATTTGTATCCTTTTTTTGCAAAGCTTCACGCATTTCTGGAGTTAACACTGTAGTAGAAACAGTAGTAGTTGTAGTTTGTGTTGAAAGACCACCTGTAATTGGTGTTCTTTCAGATGGTGGAGCAGTAGTAGTTTTAACCTGAGATGATTGTGACTTACCAGATTTCAATTCATTAAATCTCTTAACATCTGCCGCACTATTCATTGACATTCTTCTGCCATCTGGCAATGTAGCATAACTATGCCCACTCGGATCAACATACCTAATCGGATTATTCCTACAGTAAGTATAAAGATTTAAACTAAGCGGATCAGATCTTCTTCCGGCGAATGCGTCACGGCTAATGAATCTACCTGTACTTGGATTGTAATATCTCGCCCTAAGGTAAACAGTAGCTGTTTCCTTGTCGTAATACTCACCGCAATAACGGAATGCATTTGTGTCACTGTTGTCAATATTCTTTTCAACACCAAATGCGTCATATCTATAACTCTTAGTTACTTTACCGTCTTTATCAGTAAGATTTACTACATCGCCATGAGCGTTCTGCGTATAGTAAGTATACTCGGACTTATCACCATTCCAATAGTTATACTTCGCAACAAGATTTGTTCCTCTGATATAGCAGTCAGCCTCGTAGAACTGGTTATCAATTACATCTGCTACTATCTGCTTATTTCCGTCCCAAACATGATTTATTGTTTGACCGTCAACAGTCTTTTCATATCTCAGACCGCTTGCATTGTACTTGTAGCTTGCAGTCGTTTCACCGTCAGTAAAACCGATAAGCTGATTCAAACCATTGTATGTGTTTGTTTCGGTTTTACCCTCAGCAGTCTTTTTGATTTGATTGCCGTTAGCATCATAAGTATAAACTGTCTGCTTAACATTACTGTTCAAATCAAGCGAATTTGATTCTTTTTCAACAGTCTTTACTTCCTTTTGCAGAAGCGCAGTGTACTTGCCGTTTACTGAATAATCGTAAACAGTTTCATAGCTTTCAGAACCTGTTGCCGTCATCTTAGAACGGTTTCCATAATCGTCATACTCGTATGAATAGGTATCAGTGTTGTTTCCTTTCTCAACAGATTCCTCTGTCAACCTTTTCAGTCCGTCATACTCATATTCCGTAGTTTCTATTATACCATTTTCTGTAGTCTTTTTGCAAGCGTCAGAACCATCTAAATAATATGAATATTCGTAGCTTGATATGGTACTATTGCCCTTTTTGTTAACTAGTTTTACTATCCTATTCGCATTGTTGTAATCATAGGTGGATACTACTCCGTTTGCAAGGGTTTCCGATTTCTTGTTTCCGTTTCTGTCATAGGTATATGAAACTGTTTCTTCCCCTGTTTCCTTTACCTTGGTAAGCCTCATTTCACCGTCATATTCATAGCTTGTATATGAATACATCAAAAGATTATTTATTCCGACTATCTGCTGTCTTGTATACTGCGAAACGCCCTCATAGAAAAATCCCTTGAAGGTTGAATATCCGTCTTTACCTTCGACTTCTTCTGTTTTTCTGCCTAAATCATCATAAGCATAGTATGTAGTCAAATCATTAGTTACGGCTCTTAAAATCCTGCCCATATTGTCATATTCATACGACTTGCTGACATTCTTTTTGGAATCTTTAGAGTTTACAGTCTTTGAAGTAAGTACACGGTTTAGTGCGTCATAAGTATTGGTCGTAATATTGCCGTTTGCATCTGTATTCGTCAATACATTTCCGTTCAGGTCATATGTTATTGTGCCTGAGTTGTAGCCTGTACTGTCGGTGGTTCTAACTGCCCTCAGCCAGTTATCATACTCATAATTTGTTGTCAGATATGTGCTGTCATTATCAAAGGACATACCTGTGTACATCTTTATCTGAACTCCGGCGTTGTTGTAGAAATACTTTGAAATATTTTTATCCTTTGAATCTGTTCCGCTGAGTGTTACCTGTTCCAACAGTCCCATTGCGTTGTACTTATTTTGAGTAATACTGTATTTTTTATCGCTTGAATCCTGCTTCTGAACAGTCTGTCTTGTCAGAACTATATTACCGTTATTGTCATACTTATTTTCTGTAATCGAATACTTTTCCTTACCGCTGAAAGGAGTATATGTTGTGGTCAACTTATTTAAATAACCGTACTCATATTTTGTGGTATTTCTTAATGCGTCGGTCTGTCTTGCAAGCTGTCCGTTTGAGTAATATGCACTTGTTCTCTTGGTCTCGCCGTTTGTCTTTTCAGTAACAGCATTTCCTCTGAAATCGGCAAGTGTTTCCGTCAAAACCTGTTTTTCAGCAGTGATATAGTTGGTCTTGATTGTTTTAAGTCCGCTGCATGACTTGGAAGTACAACTGTCAAGAGCTGTATATACATTAAATCCGTGTTTTACAAACTCATATTCCGTAGACGTAAGAATCTGCTTTTCAGCTTCTGCCTTCCACTTGAAATATGTTGATTTTTCACGCTGTAATCCGTCATATTCGGTTATGTTTATTGTTTTATCAGGATTGGTTTTCTCTGTAACATTTCCGTATGCGTCGTACTTAAATGAAGTCACATTTCTGAGTGCGTCAGTCTGCTTTTTAACCGAACCGCTTGGATAATATTCTGTCAGTGTTCCATGACTTTTGTCTGCTGAATAATTCGGACTATATTCTGCTGTTTTTCTGCTGAGTTTGTCATATTCTGAAATTGTAACAGCAGCAGTTGAACCTGTACCAAAATCCTTTACCTTGGTCACATTGTTGAACTTATCGTACTCATACTCTTTTACAGCGTAAACGCCTTTAGAAATATCAACGCTTGTCTTTTCTTTAGACACCTGAAGCTGTGAATTGTACTCATACTCAACACTGTTTACAACTGTGTTTCCGTCTTTAATTGTCTTAGACTTCGGTAGTCCCTTGCCGTTGCCTGATTTGTAATAATCATACTCCGTTATGTTACCGACAGGATCGGTTGTCTTTTTGATCAGTCCCACTACTCCGCTTACATAGCTGTCTGCATAGTATTCATGACTTGTTATTGCATAGCTGCTTTCATGAGCTGCAAGATATGTTATCGGATTAAAATTCTTTGAAGTTACAGTATTTATATCTGCCTGTGAAAGCGGATTCACACTAGTTGCTTCTTTTAATATTCTAGTTCCGTTTTTGTCATATGCCTTGATTGTCGCATATCCCATTTCGTCAACGGAAGCAATAAGGCTGTTTTTATCGTTGTAATTGGCTAAAGTATATGTTCCGTCAGGGTTAATAGTTTTAGTCACATTTCCGTTTTCATCACGCTCATACTTGGTAGTATTGCCCATGATGTCAACGCTTTCGGACATTTCGTCATACTTGTTCTTTCCGTCAACCATGTTGTAAGTGATTTTATCGACTTCATATGTCTGTCCGTCTGTTTCAACTGTATTTGTCTTTACAGCATATTTTTCATCATAGTCATATTTAAAGGTTTTAACAAGCTTATCTCCGTCATATTCCTTTAGACCTGTCTGTTTCTGTCCCTTGTCATAGGTATATTCCTGCTTCAGTCCTGCGGAATTAATGAGATAATTAACTTCGCCGTGTGACAGATAGTTTATCTGATCCGTTACCTCGTTATAACAATTTGTTATTTTGCAGAGTCTGCCGTTGCCGTCATATTCGTACTTCTCAGTACCGCCTGATACGCTTGTTGCAGATATTAACTGAAAATCTCCGTTGTACCTGTATGTTACTGTTCTTCCGGCAGTTGTATCTTCGATTTTAGTAATTCGAGAATGCTCACTATTGCCGTTGTATGTTATTTTGTAGGTTCTGCCTGTGGAATCTGTTACTATTCTCTGATTGTTACTCATTTCGGAAATTGTAAGAATACTTCCTTCGGCATCCTTTACCCAATCTAACTCGCCTTTGGCAGTAAAATGATATTTTGACTGTGCGGCATTTGTGATAATGTAGCCGTCTCCGTCTTTCTCCATTTTGCTGTGAGCGTTCAGACACTCAAATCCGTTTCCGCTGCTTTTGAATGTTGTATTCGAACCGTCAGGCAATACTACCTGATAGTAACCCTCGGCAGGCATTACAATTTTGCTCACATCAATATTGAAGTCCCAGCCTATACCGAAACTTCCTTCTTCTTCGTTCATTGAGTTATATGTCCTTACGAAATCAGACTTGACACCGGGTGAGGCGATGCTTAAATCTGTGAAAGATTTTGTGTAGTTACCTGTTGCAATATGAACACCGTCGCCTATTTCCATACCTTTTCTGTAAAGTGTATAGTCAGGCTCGTCATACGGTCTGAACCATGGGCGGAACCAGTATCTGTCCGATGAGTATCCGTATGGGAAAATCAGTCCGTTTGGATTGTCAAAATTAAATCTTCTTTGTGTGTTCAGACTTCCGTCCTCGTTGTTTATATATGTTTCGGGGTTGTCCCATAAAATAGTCTGTTTGCCGTATGGATAATAGAAAACTATAGAATGATTGCCACTTGAGTATATTGCCTTTTCTCCAGCCGCTTCATTTACATTCCAGTGCTGTCCGTAAAACAGAATTAATCCGTCTGTCCATAACCCCTCGCAGTCTGCAAGAGTTGTATAGTACCAGTTTTCCGTTACCATCAAAACATCGGCAGAGTTTGTCATGATAAGCTTATCATAGCTCTGAGCCTGTCCGAAGTTGAATTCTCCTATAATTCCAAGCTGACCGCCGTTAAGGTTTAGCGTTACTCCGTCTAACAAGTCAAGATTACTTGTCATAAACGCCATATTTCCGATTATAACCAATTCATGACCGTTCAAATCCAGATTCGTATTGTACAGCCACATTCCCGTTTCGTTATAGCAATCGCCTGTAAGCTTGATGTTGTAAATATAATTTGCTCCGGGCGTGTAACCGTCAAACTGACTTGCATATCCTGCAAACCAATTGTAGTCTGCTTCTGTGATAACTCCGTCCTTGTCTTTATCCATGTATTCCTTGAAGTCATCATCGCCTACATAAGAACCGCCGTGATTTTCAAGAATATAATTGTAATCGTCAGCGTCGATAATTCCATCGCCGTCAATGTCAAGTTCGGATATATATCCATCCTCGCCCTCTTTTTTCTCATAATGATCACGGTCGATAATATCTAAATCTTCGGCGTCAATGCTGCCGTCACCGTTCATATCGAAATCGGCAACATAATCTCCTGTTGCCTTGCGAAGTCCGATAAATCCACGAACATATGAAGCGTCATTGGCATTTATAACCTCATCACTCCACTGGTCGTTATCATTCTCGTTGTATGTACTGTCACCGGGATAAAGCATTTCCGGATTGTCTGCTGTACCGAACTGATATGAACCGTGTCCCATGTTCTTATAGAATCTCGGAAGATATCCGTCACATTCTATTTTTACATTAGTTGACGCTCCGAGTCCTCCTGCCGATACGCTGAATGAACCGTCTGCATTTGCATATGCTTCTGCTGCTAAATTCCAATCATTGAAGATGAGGATCTTTACTTTTGAAAGGTCGGAATTTGTACCGTACTGACCCACATATCCTGTAATGTTCAGTCCGCTTGCTGCTTTTGACTGTGCCTTTTTTACGGCTTTTGACTTGTTTTCATTTACACTGAAATAGTCTACTTCTCCAAGTCCTTCGATCGCCGAGTCAAATTCCTGTGCAAGCTCGTCTGCATTCTTTGACAGCTGAATGTCTTTCTTGATCTGATTGATTGTTTCTGAATGAACAATACCTTGTGAACTGCCGTCACCGTAAATCATTATCTGACCTACAAACATCAGCGCCAGTGTCCCTGACAGCAGTTTTGATATTAATTTCTTCAATGCTTTTACCTCCGTCAAATATTATGTCACCAATCTAGTTTACAAACTCTGTCGAATCATGTAATATACTGGACGGTTCAATAGTATATTATCATATTATTTACAGTACATCAATACATCTGTTAATATTTTGTATAATTTTATATGAATATACAAAATATCAGCATTTATTTGTATATATTCACATATTAATCACAAAAAGAGAGTACAGAAACTTTTCCGTACTCTCTAAAGCAAAAAACTTATTTCAATTTTAGGTTTGATATAAAATTCAACAGTATATTTATTGAAGTACCAAATAAACTGTTAAATAGCCATTTCCTGCATATTCGTTTGTTACTACAATTTCTCTATTTGCAGATCTTATTATATAATCATCGGATAATCGCTTAACATACAGTTGACAATAACTATCTTTTATATCGGATATTTTCAAATCCCACCAGTCACAATACTCATTCATACGACCTAATCCATAAGGAATAAATTCTTTATCTCGTTTATGGTAATTACTTACTATAGCATTTAACTCTGTTTCTTTTATTTGCAGCTTAGCAAATATGTAATATCCAATAGCATTATCATAATTTTCATATATGCGTTCAACATATGAATAATTCAAAAACCGTACGCTATTTGAAAGAATTATGCCTGATAATTCTTCTATCTGTCCTATTTGTTCTTTAGTTTTTTCATCAATTTGCACTGGTTTTTCCTCATTATTACTCTCTTCGCTTACCTTGATTCTAATTGATTTTACCTTGCTCCATTTTCCATAAACAATTTTAGATTTACCTTTGACTTTTATCTTCTTATATGCTCTGACTTTAATAAAATATTTTCCGCCCTGTTTTAATCCTGAAATTGTTTTTTGATTCTTTTTAATTTTGTAAGTCTTTGATTTTTTGAATTTCTTATTCTGTGCTACTTTTACCTTATACCCTGAAACTTTTTTTACTTTCTTAATTTTAATTTTTAGGTTACTTGGTTTAGTAGATTGCAATTTGGTTATTTTGGTTTTTGGCAATTTAACGCTCTTAGCTGACGCCGGAATTGTACCTAACATCGTTATTGATAAGGCTAATACTGTTGTTATTGCCGCTATTTTTTTCATATTCATTCCCTCCTTTATTAAAACTTTACTAATCTTGTATTTTGAAGATAATCTAAGATTGATGGTATTGATATAGACATTAAATTTGTATAATACATTGTTGTATTTACTTTTTCAGTTTTATATATTAACCATCCTAAAATTTCTCTGTTTTCATCAACAGATGTAAAATTCGGTTCATCTATCGGTGGATCAGATGTAACATATCCATCACTTGCAACAACAAGCCCAGTAATTTTTTTAGAAAATTCATACGCTATGTTTTCCCAAATGTACTTATAATGTCCTGCCTCACAACCCAATATTATTAAAGC
>NZ_JAOQKH010000019.1:0-31656 GCF_025567485.1 Porcipelethomonas ammoniilytica
TGTTGATGTGATTGCCCATATTTTAAGTTTTATAAAATGATTAAAGACCATTTAAGGAGTTTTTTTTACTCTTTAAATGGTCTTTTTTGCATTTTGCGTGTCAAAAGTTTTGCACTTTGCTTGTCACTTTTTTGCATTTTGCGTGTCAAGCAACATTCATACCCAGCCGAATCGTAAATTATATGACGTTATGGTGCAAGGGTCAGGAGATGCAAGAATGCAACCTCTGTTTTTCCTTATAACAACAGCAGGAAATAATACAGAGAGTATCTGCTATGAAGTACATCAGAAGGCACTTGATATTATGGAGGGCAGAAAACATGATACTACATTCTACCCCGTAATTTATGGTGCAGGTGTTGATGAGGATTGGACAGATCCCAATGTATGGCTCAAAGCCAATCCGAGTCTTGGTGAAACAATTCAGATGGATAAGGTAATAGCAGCCTGTGACTCTGCAAAGCAGAATCCTGGCGAAGAGAATGCATTCCGACAGCTTAGGCTTAACCAATGGGTGAAACAGTCCATCAGGTGGATGCCTATGGAAAAATGGGATGCCTGCAATTTCAAATTCAGTGAAGATGACCTTGAAGGCCGTGTTTGTTATGGTGGCTTGGACTTATCAAGTACAACCGACATCACGGCTTTTGTACTTGTATTCCCACCAATGGATGAGGATGACAAGTTTGTGGTTCTGCCATACTTCTGGGTACCGGAAGACACGCTGGACTTACGAGTCCGAAGGGACCATGTTCAGTATGACCTTTGGGAACGACAGGGATATCTTCAAACCACGGAAGGAAATGTGGTTCATTATGGATATATAGAACAGTTCATTGAGAAACTTGGTGAAAGGTTCAATATCAAAGAAATCGCATTTGACCGTTGGGGTGCTGTACAGATGGTTCAGAACCTTGAAGGCATGGGATTTACAGTTATTCCATTCGGACAGGGTTTCAAGGACATGAGTCCACCAACCAAGGAACTGATGAAACTTGTGCTTGAAAAGAAAATAGCCCATGGCGGGCATCCGGTTCTCAGATGGAATATGGATAACATCTTTATTCGTACTGACCCGGCAGGAAATATTAAGGCAGATAAGGAAAAGTCTATGGAGAAAATCGATGGTGCGATAGCAACAATTATGGCACTTGATAGAGCAATCAGATGTGGAAACGTAAACACTGAATCGGTTTACGATACAAGAGGCTTATTGGTTTTTTAGTATAAAAATGGAGGAAAAAAGATGAGTATTTTTTCAGGATTATTTAGGACAAGAGATGCTCCTACCAATCGAACAAGTGGTAGTGCCTATTCATTCTTCATGGGTGGAAGTACTGCCGGGAAGAATGTAAATGAGCGAAGTGCTATGCAGATGACAGCGGTTTATGCCTGCGTCCGTATTCTTTCAGAGGCTATCGCAGGATTACCACTTCATGTCTATCATGTAAACGCAGATGGTGGAAAAGAGAAAGCATTAAATCATAATCTTTATCATTTGCTGCACGATGAACCGAACACTGAAATGACAAGCTTTGTTTTCAGGGAAACACTTATGACACACTTACTGCTTTGGGGTAATGCTTATGCCCAGATCATAAGAAACGGCAAAGGTGAAGTAATCGCACTCTATCCTTTAATGCCGAATCGTATGAAGGTTGACCGAGACGAAAAAGGTCATCTTTATTTTGAATATCAGATGACTTCTGATGATGCTCCTACAATGAAAGGTTCAACTGTAATTCTTAAACCGGACGAAGTAATGCACGTTCCGGGATTGGGATTTGATGGACTTGTAGGGTACTCCCCTATAGCAATGGCCAAGAATGCGATTGGACTTGCCATAGCAGCAGAAGAATACGGCAGTAAGTTCTATGCCAATGGTGCTGCTCCAAGTGGTGTGCTTGAACATCCTGGAACACTTAAAGACCCATCAAGAGTCAGAGAAAGCTGGTCACAGACTTTCGGAGGAAGTGTGAACTCACACAAGGTAGCTGTTCTGGAAGAAGGAATGAAGTATACACCTATTTCCATTTCTCCAAACGAGGCTCAGTTTTTAGAAACAAGAAAATTTCAGATTGATGAGATTGCTCGAATTTTCAGAGTGCCACCTCATATGGTTGGTGACCTTGAGAAGTCGAGCTTTTCTAATATTGAGCAGCAGTCACTTGAGTTCGTGAAATACACCCTTGACCCATGGGTTTCAAGATGGGAGCAGAACATGGCACGTTCTCTTCTTTCTGCAGAAGAGAAAAATCAATATTTTATCAAGTTTAATGTGGACGGACTTCTTCGTGGTGATTACCAGAGTCGAATGAATGGTTATGCCACTGCAAGACAGAATGGCTGGATGTCTGCCAACGATATAAGGGAACTTGAAAATCTCGACAGGATTCCTGCTGAGATAGGTGGTGACCTTTATCTTATCAACGGCAACATGACCAAGCTTGAAGACGCAGGTATCTTTGCTACAGGAACAGACACATCAAACGGAAAGGAGAATGACGATGAAGGACAGGAAGTTCTGGAACTGGAAGAGCCACAAGGCTCTAAACCAAGCAAACGAAGAAGTCGCAGAGCGATCCCTTGAGTTAAGTGGCACGATTGCTGAAGAGTCATGGTTTGATGATGACGTCACACCACAGCTTTTCAAGGATGAACTGAATGCCGGAAGTGGTGATATCACTGTATGGATTAATTCACCCGGTGGTGACTGTGTAGCAGCGGCTCAGATCTACAATATGCTCACTCAGTACAAAGGCAATGTCACAGTCAAGATTGATGGCATTGCAGCATCAGCAGCCTCGGTAATTGCGATGGCAGGAAATACGGTGTTGATGTCACCTGTTTCCATGATGATGATTCACAACCCTGCTACGGTAGCATTTGGTGACCATGCAGAAATGCAGAAGGCAATCGATATGCTTGCAGAAGTTAAGGAATCCATCATCAATGCCTATGTAATCAAGACAGGTCTTACAAGAGCCAAGCTTTCACATCTTATGGATGCAGAAACATGGATGGATGCAAACAAGGCCGTTGAACTTGGATTTGCTGATGACATTATCACAAGAGCAGAAACAAAACCGAATACAGAAGAACCTGATGAAGAGGATGAAGATGAAAGCACCGAAGAAGAGGAAAAGAAAGTTCCTAATAATTCGATGCTTTTTTCACGCAAGGCAGTCAACAACGCTCTTATGAATAAGCTTGAGAAACATTACTCAAAGCCTAAACAGACAGTAACAAAGCAGGCAGAAATCCCTGCTAAAACAAATGGCACTTCGGCAAGTGAAATCAAGGAGCGCCTTAACTTTATGAAAAAGTTCATTTAAGGAGGAATTTTTATTATGACTATTAAAGATTTAATCGAGAAGAGAGCCAAGGTGTGGGACGCAGCTAAGAAGTTCGTGGAAACACACGAGGACGGAAATGGTGTTTTATCCGAAGAGGATACTGCAACCTACAACAAGATGGAAAAGGAAATCGAAGATTTGACTTCTGCAATTGACCGTCAGAGGCGTGCAGAAGAAAGAGAGGCAGAAATGAACAAACCTGTGAATTCTCCTCTTACCAGCAAGCCTTATGTAGATAAGACTGAAAAAGCAAAGACTGGTCGTGCATCTGATGAATACAGGGAAGGAATGCTTAAGGCACTTCGTTCCAACTTCAAGCAGGTGACAAATATTCTTCAGGAAGGTGTAGATGCCGATGGTGGTTATCTTGTACCGGAAGAGTATGACCACAGACTTATCGATACACTTGATGAGGAAAACATCATCCGTAAGCTTGCAACAAAGATTGCTACAACCGGTGAGCATAAGATTAACATCGCAGCAACAAAGCCTGCTGCAGCATGGATTGAGGAAGGTGGAGCATTAACTTTCGGTGATGCAACATTCGATCAGATTCTTATGGATGCACACAAGCTTCATGTAGCAATCAAGGTTACTGAAGAGTTGCTTTATGACAATGCTTTCGGTCTTGAAAACTATATCATCACTCAGTTCGGTAAGGCACTTGCAAATGCTGAAGAGGATGCATTCCTTAATGGGTCCGGTGTTGGACAGCCTTTAGGTATCTTCGCTGACAAGGGTGGCGGTATTGTTGCAAAGACTGTAGATACACTTACTTCTGACGATATCATCAATTTAGTGTATGCACTTAAGAGACCTTATCGTAAGAATGCGAAGTTCATCATGAATGATCAGTTAATTGCAAGCATCCGTACTTTCAAGGATAACAATGGTGCCTATATGTGGCAGCCTGCTCTTACTCAGGGTGAGCCGGACAGACTTTTAGGCTACGAAGTTTACACTTCACCGTTTGCACCTATTGACGGCATTGCTTTTGGTGACTTCAAGTACTACAACATCGGTGACCGTGGTACTCGTTCTTTCAAACAGCTTACAGAACTTTTTGCTGGTAACGGCATGATTGGTTATGTGGCAAAAGAACGTGTTGATGGTAAGCTTGTACTTCCTGAGGCAGTGCAGATTCTTAAAATCAAGCCTAAGACTACAACTAAATAATCAGTGAGTAGTGACACTTAATGACTGTTATATACTATCCTTTTCTATAGGGTTAAAAAAATTAGTCTATGTATAAAGTATAGGAAATGACAGACAGGAGTGTCACTACTCTGTTTTTCAAAGAGGTGGTGTCAGATATGGTTGTTTCACTTGATGAAATGAAAGGTTACCTTCGAGTAGATTTTGATGATGATGACAGACTGATTGAGCATTTCATTGTAACGGGTGAAAAGCTGTGTGCAGACATAGCCAGATTATCCGTTGATGAACTTTCACAGATTCCTTCATCAAGGATTTCAGTTATGTATGCCGTTGCCTATCTTTACGAACATCGAGAAGATGCAGACCACCATCAGCTTACAATATCCCTTCGTTCACTTCTTGAAGGAGACAGGAGGAGCAGTTTCTGATGGATATAGCACTTTTGAATGTAAAGATAATCATACAGAAAAATGAAACTGTAGTTGATGCAATCGGCAATCATAAAAATACCTGGACTGATTTCCACACCTGCTTTGCTACCGTAAGTGGCGAAGGTGGTTCTGAAAAAAGTGTGGCAGGACTTGTTGTGGAAGATTCTGATATTTCCTTTACAGTCAGATACTGCAAGGCTCTAGCTGATTTTGATACAACCAAGGCACGAATCGTCTTTGATGGTTCGGTGTACAACATCGTTTCTGTTGACCATATGAATTTCAAAAAGAAATGCCTGAAGTTCAAATGTGAGAAAGTGAGGCGATAGTTATGTCCGGTATTAAAATCGATAACCTTGCACAGGAGATTATGAATGGCTTAAAGGAATATGCTGATCTGGCAACAGATGATTTGAAACAGTCAGTTCGTAAAGCAGGAACTACAGTAAGAAAAGAGATTGCTGCATCTGCTCCAAAGGATACAGGAGCCTATGCAAAAAGCTGGACTGTTAAGAAAACTAAGGAAACTTCTAATTCTCTTGAGGTAACGGTTCATTCAAAAAACAGATATCAGCTTGCACATCTTCTTGAACATGGCCATGCCAAACGTGGTGGTGGCAGGGTTTCTGCAAGACCACATATTGCCCAGGCTGAAGAAAGTGCCATTGAAACTTTTGAAAGAGAAATTGAGAAAGCACTTGGAGGTTGATGATGGAAGAACTGCTTACAATGTTAAAGGAGATGGATATCCCATTTGCCTATGATCACTTTGCAGAAGGCGAAAGTCCCTCTCCACCATTCATCTGTTATCTGCTACCGGGAACAGATAATTTCTCGGCAGATGGCAGAGTTTATCTCAAGGTAAACCAGATAAATATTGAACTCTACACCGATTATAAGGACTTGTCGGTTGAGAGTAAAGTTGAAACCGTGCTTGACAGTCATGGTATTTTTTATGACCGCTCGGAAACATGGATTGAGAGCGAGAAGATGTACGAAGTCCTATATTCATTTGAAATGGAGGCATAAAATTTATGGGTAATAAAGTAAAATACAACCTTAAAAATGTTCATGCTGCAAAGCTTACAAAAACAGAAGATGGAAAGTATACCTACTCCACTCCACAGCCCATTCCTGGTGCAGTAAGCATCAGCTTGGATGCAGAGGGAGATTCTTCTCCATTCTATGCAGATGGCATTGTTTATTTCCGTTCCACTGCAAACAACGGTTACAGTGGTGACCTTGAACTTGCACTTATTCCTGAATGGTTCAGAACTGATATCTTGAAGGAAACACTTGATAAGAACGGTGTTCTTGTTGAGAGTGCCAAGATTACAGAAATGGAAAAGTTCGCTCTTTTATTTGAGTTTGATGGTGATGTGAGATGTATTCGTCACGTTCTTTATAACTGTACAGCATCTCGTCCTTCTATCGAATCTGAAACAAAAGAGGATGCGATTGAACCTGGTAAGGAGAAGTTGTCTATCACAGCAGATCCTCGTGAGGATGGTCTTGTTAAGAGCAGAACCGGAGATACTACAAGCGAAACAGCTTATAACAACTGGTACAAGCAGGTTTACATTCCTGATGAAACAGAAGTATCTGCTTAAGGAGGTGTAGCTGATGTTAAAGAAAGTAATCAATGTTGGTGGTAAAGAAGTGGCTTTCCGTTCTTCGGCTACTGTGCCTCGTCTTTATCGTGCCAAGTTCAAGAGGGATATTTTCAAGGATTTGGCAAAGCTTGAAAATTCGTATAAGGGCAGCAAGGAAGATGGCGAAGAGTTCGCTATTGATGATTTGGAAATCTTCGAGAACGTAGCCTACATTATGGCTTATCATGCAGACCACACTATCCCGGACAGCATTGACGAATGGCTTGACCAGTTCGAGATGTTTTCCATCTATGAGGTCTTGCCGGAGATTCTTGCTCTATGGGGTACAAACCTTGTGACTGATATTGAATCTAAAAAAAACTTAAGCACAGTAGCAGGGAGATGACAACTCCACTCTTTCTGTTGCGTTGCCTTGAGATAGGAATTTCAATTGGAGATCTGGATTATCTGACCATTGGAATGGTGATGGATATATGGACTGAAAAAGGAAATGACTCTGCTCATTATGACAATGTGGCAACGCAGGAAGATTTTGATAAATTCTAAAATGTTAAGAAGGACTTTTGCTCTTTTTTGAGCAGAAGTCTTTTCTTGTTAAAGGAGGTATCTGCCAATGGCAAATAGAATCAAAGGTATAACCGTTGAGATTGGCGGAGATACCACCAAATTACAAACAGCATTAAAAGGGGTCAACGGTCAGATTAAGAATACCAAGTCTGCATTAAAGGACGTGGAGAAATTACTGAAACTCGACCCTACCAATACAAATCTGCTTGCACAGAAACAGAAACTTCTTACTCAGGCAATTGGTGAAACAAAAGAAAAACTTGCTACCTTGAAGACGGCAGCAGAACAGGCAAACGAACAGTTACAGAAGGGTGAAATTACTCAGTCACAGTATGATGCACTTCAAAGAGAGATTGCAGAAACTGAGGCAGAGTTAAAGAAACTTGAATCACAGGCATCAAAGACAAATCAGACACTTGATAAGATTGGTGAAGTCGGTGGAAAGCTTGAGGCTGTTGGTGGCAAGATTACTGATGTTGGGAAGAAGGTAACGGTTGTTTCTACTGCAGTGACCGCCATGGGTGGAGCAGCAGTAAAGACAGCAGCAGATTTTGAAAGTTCCATGAGTCAGGTTCAGGCAACCATGGGTATCACAAAAGACTCGATGTCCGAGGTTGATGGTCAGTCCGTTAATACGATGGATACACTTTCTGACCTTGCAAAGAAGATGGGATCTGAAACGGCCTTCTCTGCCAGCGAGTGTGCCGAGGCATTAAATTACCTTGCACTTGCAGGTTACGATACACAGGAAATGTGCGATACACTTCCTACAGTTCTTAACCTGGCAGCCGCCGGAAATATCGACCTTGCATCTGCATCTGATATGGTTACAGACGCTATGTCAGCACTTGGAATGGAAACTTCTGATGCAGACAAGATGGTTGACCAGATGGCCAAGACTGCATCTTCCACAAACACATCTGTTGGTCAGCTTGGTGAAGGAATTCTTACGATTGGTGCAACAGCCAAATCCATCAAAGGTGGAACAGCTGAACTTAATACGGCTCTTGGTATCCTTGCCAATAATGGTATCAAGGGGGCAGAAGGTGGTACGCATCTTCGAAATGTCATTCTTTCGTTACAGAATCCTACGGATAAAGCTACAGCTCAGATGGATGCACTTGGTGTATCTGTGTTCGATTCTGAAGGTAATATGAGAAGTCTTAACGATATTCTTGGTGACCTGAATATTAGTATGGATGGAATGACATCCGAAGAAAAAGCCAATATAATCAGTAAGATTTTCAACAAAACCGACTTGTCTTCTGTAAATGCTTTGTTAGCAAATACGGGAGATACCTGGGATGAGTTGCAGACTTCCATTGAAAACAGTGGTGGTGCAGCACAGCAGATGGCAGACACTCAGCTTGATAACCTTTCAGGACAGCTTACGATTTTGAAATCAGCTGTTGAGGGTTTTGCGATTTCCATTGGTGAAACATTGATGCCGATGTAAAGAACATCGTTGCAAAGATACAGTCTTTTGTTGACTGGCTTAATAACCTGGACGAAGGTACAAGGCAGGTCATTGTAAAGATTGGATTATTCGTTGCAGCACTTGGCCCCGTGCTAGTCATTTTAGGAACGGTCATATCGAAGGTCGGAGTCACCATGCAGGCTTTCAGTAAACTTGGACTCAAGATTTCTGGAGCAGTTGCAAATGCTGGTGGCTTGTCTGGTGTGATGGGGAAATTAGGTACGGCTATTATGGGTGTTAATCCGGTGGTTCTTGCCGTTGTGGCTGCAATAGCACTTCTGGTAGGTGCGTTTGTACATCTTTGGAGAACCAACGAAGATTTCAGAAATAACATCATTGCTATTTGGAATAGAATCAAGGCTGTATTTGAGAACTTCGCAAAGGGTATTACTGATCGATTAAATGCACTAGGCTTTAACTTCGAGAATTTCGGAGAAGTGGTAAAGGCTGTATGGAATGCTTTCTGCAGTGTACTTGCTCCGGTATTTGAAGGCGTGTTCACGCAGATAGCAAATATCCTTGAAGGTGTGCTTGGTGTTATCTTGGGAATTGTTGATGTATTTATCGGCATCTTTACAGGAAACTGGTCACAGGTATGGGAAGGTGTCAAAGGCATCTTCGGTTCAGTTTGGGACTTTATCAAGAATACATTTACAAACTACATGAATGTTATTCAGAACGTTGCAAATGTGGTGCTTGGATGGTTCGGTACGAGCTGGAATGAAGTGTGGACAGGCATCCGAGATTTCTTTGTAAATCTATGGACGGGAATTGTTACTTTCTTTACGAACTTGTGGGAAACCATCAAGAATATCGTACAGACAGCAATTATGTTCATTTCATCAATATTCCAGGCAGCATTTGAAATCATCACATTGCCGTTCAGGTTTATATGGGAGAACTGTAAGGAAATCATTATTACAGTTTTCAATGCGATAAAAGAAAAGATAACTACTGTTATTAACGCCGTGGCTACAGTATTAAATACAGTACTTACAGCTATCAAGACGGTGTTTTCAACAGTGTGGAACGCAATAAAGACTGTTGTTACAACTGTTATCAATGCAATTAAAACTACTGTTACAACTGTGTTTAATGCGATTTATTCAACAGCAACAACAGTATGGAATGCAATCAAGACTGCTGTGACAACTCCGATAAATGCTATCCAAAATACAGTTACAACTGTGTTCAATGCTGTGAAGAGTACGATTAGTTCCGTATTCAATAGTATAAAAAGTACGGCTACATCAGTATGGAATGGTATCAAGTCGGCAATCACTACACCGATTGAGGCAGCAAAGAATAAAGTGAAATCTGTGGTTGATGCAATAAAGGGATTCTTCTCCGGTATGAAGATATCTCTGCCCCACATCAAACTTCCACACTTTAAGGTTTCTGGTTCACTTTCCATTGCTCCACCATCTGTTCCTAAGCTTTCTATCGACTGGTATAAGAATGGTGGTATTATGACCAAACCGACTGCATTTGGTATGAATGGCAGTTCATTGATGGCTGGTGGTGAGGCAGGAGCAGAGGCTATCCTTCCTCTTTCTGCTTTCTATAAACAGCTTGAGGCAATGCTTGACAGCAGACTTAATATGTCGAGCATGGAAAAATACCTTGCAGTCATAGCAGACAACAGCAGCAAGGGTATCTATCTTGAAGATGGAACACTTGTGGGACATTTACTTCCTGCTATTGATGATGGTCTTGGTAAACAGCAGAAATTAACAAGGAGGCTTGCACTATGATAAAGGATATTAAAATCAATAATATTTCGTTATCCGGTATGGGATGGATTAGAGAAAACATTGATTTTCCTACTCCGCAGTCTCAGTCAGAAACAGTGGTAGTTCCCGGACGCAATTCTCCAATAAGATTTACAGAGGCTCTTGGCTCGGTTTCATTCCAGCCCAGAGCCTTTACTATTTCTTTGTCTATGCTTGGTACAAGAGAAAGATTCAATGAACTTGTAAGGGAAACAAGTAATCAGTTTGCAGGCAGACTTGCAAAGGTTATTACAAGTGAAGAACCGGATTTATACTGTATCGGAACATTGGAAATTGAAACATCCTATGATCCTCTTGAAGGAAAGGGCGAACTTGTAATCAGCTGTTCCGATGCCGATTCCTACAGATATCATGTTGATGAAACAAACCTTGTTGTTTCAGGTAATAAAATAGTTATTCTCGCAAATGATTATATGCCTGTAGTTCCGGTAGTAGTAACGACCGCCGATACGACCTTAAGCTGGAAGATTGGCACGGATTCATTCCATAAGACTGTCAGTGCAGGTACTTGGGAGTTCCCTGAAATGGAACTTGCACACGGTAATAACTCCATCACAGTCAAGACAACAGGAACGGTTACCTTCCGATACAGGGAGGGTTGCCTATGAGTCTTTTTAGAATATTTATTGATGGGAATGTGTTTTATCATCCGAATCTTTCAAAGCTTGCTATTACAACAGCACAGATAAAAGAAGAGGCAGAAAACATAGACAGCCTTAAACTGTCTGCCCCATACAATCATCCGTATCTTGAAACAATCAAACCTATGGCATCAGTCATCATCTGCAAGAAAGGTGATGAAACTGTATTTGAAGGCAGAGCATTGGATAATGGCAGTGATTTCTACAACACACATACCTGGACTTGTGAGTCCTGTCTTGCTTATCTGAAAGACACCTTACAGCCACCATTTGAATATAAGGGGCCGTTACGAGGACTTTTGGAGCAGTTCATTTCGGTGCATAACAGTTCGGTTGAAGAGCAGAAGAAGTTTACTGTTGGCAATGTAACAGTAGTAGATGGAAATGATTATATTTCATATTCCAGCTCTGATTACTCCACTACACTTGATGCTATCAAGAACAAGCTGATTAATACGCACGGAGGATATCTGCAGGTCAGATACACCGATAGCGGTAAGTACCTGGATTATCTTTCGGACTTCAAAAGCAAATCCACACAGAGAGTCGAGTTGGGAAAGAACCTGACTGACGTGAAGATTACAAGAGATCATACGGAACGAGTTACTGTGTTAGTTCCTCTTGGTGCAAGAAAGACCGAAAAGGACGAGAACGGTAATGACAAGCAGACAAATGAACGAGTGGATATCACATCGGTTAATGGTGGAAAGAATTATATCTTTGACCAGAGTGCTGTGGATGAAATCGGCTGGATTTGGACTTCGGAAGTCTGGGACGATGTGACTGTTCCGGGTAATCTTCTTAAGAAGGCAAAGACAAGACTTGCTGATCTTGTAAAGGGTGTTACAAGCATACAACTGACGATTGTTGATGAATCTGATACGGGAGCAGATATCGGAGATATTCATGCAAGGATGTATGTCGAGTGCATCTCGAAACCTCATGGTATCAATGGAACTTATCTGTGTATGAGCAGGACAAGAGATTATCTCAATCCTTCCGGGAACACCATCACAATTGGTGCAAGTGGTATCAGTCTTTCTGCTGCCACAGTCAAGCAGGATAAGAACATTACAGCACTTGAAGATGATATTCTTGGGCAGACTTCAAAGATAGAAATTATATCCGGCAAGGTTGATGATATCAATTCGCAGAAAATGTATCGAACTGAACTTGTGGTTGATGGTGTCAGTATCTTCAAGGATAAAGGTCAGACAAGCACAATGCGATGCAGGGTGTTTTCCTGGGATAAGGAGATTACAGATACACTTGATGCATCACAGTTCGTTTGGCACAGGAAATCTTCCAATGAGGAGATGGATAAGGAATGGGATAAAAACCATATCGGTAAAAAACAAATAACGATTTCAACTGAGGATGTGAGTGATAACGCATCCTTTTATTGTGAAGTCATTTTATAGGAGGAGATTACATGGCTACGATTTTAACTTCAAGTCAGCAGACATTCGTTGATATTACTGATCAGCGAAAACTGTCTGCATATATCACATCGAATCTTCCAAAGACGCAGAGTGAAAACCCTAATACACTCCCACACGAATATGCACCAAGCTGGGCAAGTACAAATCTTGTGCTAACTCCTGTTATCTTTCTTGACCAGACAAGCATTTCGCTTTCTGCGACTGGAGTAACAATTTCATGGAAAAGAAAAGATGGCGTTTCTGCAGAAACAAGTCTTGTGAGTGGTGAAAGTGTCAATAAGGGTGTTCTTACAGTCAATGCTAATAAGCTTGCAGACTCTGACTCAGGAATGATTACCTATATCTGCTATATCAGTTATTACGATTTTGAAACAAAGAATACGGTTAATATTTCAGCGGATATAACCTACACACTTGTAAAGGATGCTACCAATGCCAAGCTTTGCTATGTGACATCGGATTCATATGTATTTAAGTATGATACGACTTCTACATTGGTGGGGCCAAGCCAGGCAACCCTTACTGCACAGGTTCAGGGTGTTACAATCAGCAAATGGCAGTACAAGAACAGTTCTGGTGCTTGGACTGATTATCCAACCACATCAGATAATGCAAACATTGCAGGTGGTACTTTGGTTGTAAAGCCAACCCACTCTGTATTTAACAACAATGTGGCACAGATCAGAGTTACAACTTCGGACACAGATGTCTTTGATACGATTTCGATTTCAAAAATCTATGATGGTGCAAAGGGAGATAAAGGGTCAACGGGTTCAACTGGAAGTGGTGGACTTTCGGTCATTCTTGGAAATGAAACACAGACAATTGCCTGTACATCTGCCGGAAAGACATCGGCAGCATCAACTATTACAATTCCATTTGTCGGCTATGTTGGTATTACGCAGACGGCCTGTACCTGTGCTGTAGGAACTTTACCTACAGGAATTACCCTTAAATCAAATACAGCTGCAACGGCTACTGCAGGAGGCTCGGTTGTGTTATCAGTGGCAGCATCTTCTGACCTTGGAAATGCAACAACACTTACGGGAGATATCACACTTACATTTACGATTTCAGGCAAGACCGTTACAAAGGTTTTTACCTGGACAAAATCAAAGGCAGGAAGTAACGGCTCATCTGCTGTTGTCTTTTCTGTTTATGCACCTAATGGAACAATCGTGATGAATCAGTCCGGCAAGCTTACACTTGCTACATCTGCATTTGTAGGTGCAACAGCTATTACAAGCGCAACCTATCAGTGGGCAAAATATGTAAGTGGTACATGGACAAATATCAGTGGTGCAACAGCAGCAACACTTGAGGTATCAGGTTCTGATATCGTGAATATCCAGTCTTACAGATGTACGATGACTTATGCAAGCAAGAATTATGTTGATGTCATTACGGTCGAAGATAAATCAGATCCGTATGTTTCGGAGATGCTTTCCATCGGTGGATTTACAGTCAAGAACAATCTTGGTGGTCTTGTTCCCTACATCATTGTAAGAACAAATCAGCAGGAAGTTGATTCTCTTTTAGGCAATATCAGTGAAACAGCACCATCGAGTCCTAAGAGTGGTGACTTCTGGTATAAGGTAGACCATTCTGCCAAGACAGTGACTTTGATGAAATATAACGGAACAGCATGGGCAAATGCAACTGAAAAGCAGAGCCTTACCTATACCTGGTATGCACAGGACAAGGATGGCAAGGAAGTTACATTTTCAAAGACAGGAAAGGTTATCTATCTCTCGGCAGCAGATATTGATAGTTTGCTTACTTTACAGTGCGATGTTTCTAACTGATGGGAGGTGTTAATGATGGCACTTTTAACTTCGTGTCAGAATACGTTTCAGAGTGTTGTGGCTTATGAAGATGCTTTAGATGATATCTCAACTCTTAAGGTGCAGGTTCATGAATGCTATTCAGAAATCACAAAGACATCAAGCGAGATTTTAAGTACCGTTCACGATACCTACATTGAGAAATCAGAATTGGAATCCATACAGAAGGACTTTCAGTCAAGCATCACGCAGAATAGTAGTGAAATACGAATGGACTTCACTGCCGTGACGGATGAAATAAAAAATAACGTGGCAACCAATCAGGAACTGCTTGAAGAGTATATACGATTCAAGGGAGCCCTTATTGAACTTGGAAGGGTTGGTAATGCTTTTACTGCAGAACTATCCAATGAAGAACTTGCTTTCAAGGAAAACGGACAGAAGATTGCATATATTTCAAACAACAGTCTGGTTATCACAAATGCAGAAATAAGAAACAAGCTGTCCCTTGGAAATGCATCCAGGGGATGGTTTGATTTTATACCAAGATCATCAGGTAACCTTTCTATCGTATGGAGAGGTACAAGTTAAGGAGGAATAGCCTATGGCATCAAGCGGAAGTATTACCACAAATGAAAATCAAGGCCGTTCGGTTACTCTATCGTGGTCGATTTCAAGCCAAAGTATTGCTGATAATACGTCAACGTTATCATGGACACTAAAAGGTTCAGGCTCTGCATCAGGATGGGTAAAGGCCGGAGGATTTAAGGCGGTTATAAATGGTACAACAGTTTATTCCACCTCAACAGATTCTCGTATCTCTCTATATAACGGTACGGTAGTTGCATCAGGGACGATAAAGATTACGCATAATGCAGATGGTACTAAATCATTTGGTCTAAGCTGTGAGGCAGGTGTTTATACTTATGCTGTCAGCGTAACAGCTAGTGGAACGCATACACTTACAACAATTCCAAGAGCATCATCAATCAGTATGAGCACAGGCACTATGGGAAGTGCGTCAACTATTACTATTTCAAGGGCATCCAGTTCTTTTACTCATACACTTTCATATGCCTTTGGTTCTGCTACAGGAACGATTACAAGTAAGACTACATCTACATCTGTATCATGGACGCCTGCATTAATCCTTGCACAGCAGATACCGAGTTCGACTTCTGGTACAGTGACAATTACCTGTGATACCTATAACGGAAGTACGAAGATTGGCTCAAAGAGTATTACGGCTACTCTAAAAGTTCCTGATTCAGTCAAACCTACTTTAACGAGTGTTACAGCAACAAGAGTTGATGGTGATGTACCATCTGATTGGGGTATTTATATTCAGGGAAAATCAAAGGCTACACTTAAGATAAATGGTGCAGCAGGAGCACAGGGTTCGACTATCAGTTCCTACAGTATTTCCGGTGGTGGTTTTTCATCTACGGCATCATCCTTTACAACGGGATTTTTAACTACTTCTGGAACGATTACTTTTACAGCAAAGGTTACTGATTCAAGAGGTCGAACATCAGATGAAAAGACAGTTTCTATTTCAGTTGTTGCTTACAGTTTGCCAGTAGTATCAAGTCACAGTTCGCAGAGATGCAACAGTTCTGGTACTGTTCAGGATGCAGGAACATATATTAAAGGTCTACTTTCGTTCAGCTATTCATCATGCAGTAGCAAGAATACAGTAACAACAGCAACCTACTACAAGAAATCGTCTGCAACATCCTGGACGAATGCAAGTAAGACATTTACTTCGGGTACGGCCTTTACTTTTGGTGGTTCAATATCTACAGAGTCATCGTATGATATTAAATATACAATCACCGATGCTTTTGCAACGATTACAGTATTAGACACTGTGTCTACAGCATCAGTTCTTATGGACTTTAAAGCTGGTGGAAAAGGTATTGCCATTGGAAAGGTTTCTGAATATGACAATACTTTGGAATTATCAGATAAGTGGGATTTGAAGGTTTACGGAAAGCTACTAAAGGCTTATGTGGTTGATAGTATTTATCCTGTCGGAAGTATTTATATGAGTGTTAATTCTACTAGTCCGGCTACTTTATTTGGTGGCACATGGACACAGTTAAAGGATAGATTCCTTTTAGGTGCAGGAACTACTTACTCAAACGGTGCAACAGGAGGAGCTGCGACACATAAATTGACTGTAGCGGAGATGCCGAGCCATGCTCACGATACACCGTTTTTTAATAACATGACAAATAACGGTGAAATGAAAAGTGACTTTATTGGTGTATTTGGAAAAGGTATGACTGCGAGTGCAGCTATCAAAGAGATGGGTGCATCATCTACTATGGAAATGTGGTGGATTAATCAGACGAATACCGCTGAAGGAAATGAATGGAGTTATCTTACTTCATCAAAAGGTGGAAATACGGCTCATAACAATATGCCACCTTATTTAGTTGTTTATATGTGGAAACGAACAGCATAGCTTTGTTATTCAGTATCTCGAAAGAGGTGCTTTTTTTTATACCAATTTATAAGGAAACGGAGGTTTTTAACATGAAGGAATTCTGGAACGGAATACAGTTTGTATTCACTATGATTGGTGGCTGGCTTGGATACTTCCTTGGTGGCTGTGATGGACTTCTTATCGCATTGGTTCTCTTCGTAGTGATGGATTACATCACAGGAGTCATGTGTGCCATTGCAGATAAGACATTATCCAGCGAGGTTGGATTCAAAGGTATCTGCCGTAAGGTTTTGATTTTTATCCTTGTAGGCATAGGAAACATTCTGGATGTTCAGGTGATTGGTACGGGAAGTGTTCTTCGTACAGCGATCATCTTTTTTTATATCTCAAACGAAGGTGTATCCCTTCTTGAGAATGCAGGACATCTAGGATTGCCAATCCCGGCTAAATTAAAAATCGTATTACAACAGCTGCATGATCGTGCAGAAGATGATAAGGAGGAATAATCTATGGGTTACACAAATAGTTCAATGGTTTCATATACCAAATTAAGTCCTAACCATTCAGGACAGAGAACACATTCTATTGACCGTATCACACCTCACTGTGTTGTAGGTCAGTGCAGTGTAGAAACATTAGGTAATGTTTTCTACCCTACATCAAGACAGGCAAGCTGCCAGTATGGTATCGGAGTTGATGGCCGTGTTGGTATGTACTGTGAAGAAAAGAACCGTTCCTGGTGTTCTTCAAGTAATGCCAATGACCAGAGAGCAGTCACTATCGAATGTGCGAGTGATACATATTCTCCATATGCTATGAACAGCAAGGTCTACGATACTTTGATTAAGCTTTGTATCGACATCTGCAAGCGTAATGGAAAGAAGAAACTTATCTGGCTTGGTGATAAGGACAAGACCCTTAACTACACACCAAAGTCAGATGAGATGGTAATCACTGTACACAGATGGTTTGCCAATAAGTCATGTCCGGGTGACTGGCTTTATTCAAAACTTGGAGATTTGGCTGCAAAGGTTACAGCAGGACTTGGTGCATCAGACAATACACCTGCTCCACAGACACCTTCAAAGAAGGTTTACTATCGTGTGAGAAAGAGCTGGAACGATGCCAAGTCACAGAAAGGTGCATTTACTGTACTTGCCAATGCCAAGAAATGTGCTGATTCTAATAAGGGATATTATGTCTTTGACGAAAACGGAAAAACAATCTATCCGGTACAGACTGCTAAAAAGACTGTTGATGAACTTGCAAGAGAAGTCATCAATGGTAAATGGGGCAACGGAACAGAACGTAAGAACAGACTTACAAATGCTGGCTATGATTACTATGCCGTACAGAAAAGAGTAAATGAAATCTTATCTTAAAACGGAATAACTAACAAGGCTTTGACCTGCTTGCATTCTTTTTTGAATGTGGGCAGGTCTTTTTTTATTTTTACGTCCTTTTGACAGTTCGTTCAAGGCTACTAGATAGGAAGAGCAATTGAAAGAACGAAAGAAAAAAAGATTTTTTGAAAAACGTCCTTTTCCCTATCTTCCCAAGGCTAATAGATAGAGGGTAACAAAAAACTCTCGGAAATGGAGGTGTTAACGATGAAACACAATCTGCACATCAGTGTTTCTGACAAGCCACAGAGAAACGGTATGGTTTCCTGCAAAAGCATCACCTTAAGAGAACGATTTCTGCGAATGCTGTTTGGCAAAAAGCAGAAGATCACAATTCTTGTGCCGGGTGACTGTATCCAGGAACTTGCCATAACAAAGATTACGGAAGGAGGTAGACCATGAGCAAAGTAACCGTAGTACTTGATGCACTTATCGATGTTATTTCAAATGTTCGTGCTTTGGCTGACAGCTTGCAGGTATTTGCAGATGCATTGACAGAGATTAAAGCAATCGATGTTCAGGCAATTGAAGTAAAAGAAGAACCTGTAGCACAGATTCCTGAAAAGACTGCAAAGCCTAAGAAGGAAAAAGCCAAGACTTACACATTGGAAGATGTCAGAGGAGTTCTAGCCGAAAAGAGCCAGAACGGACTTACTGCAGAAGTAAAGGGTCTTATCACTAAGTATGGTGGTAGCAAGTTATCAGACATCGACCCTAGTCAGTATGCAGCAATTATCAAAGAGGCAGAGGTGCTTGGAGATGAGTAAACACGCATTCCTTTCACCTTCGAGTTCTCACAGATGGCTCAACTGTACACCTAGTGCAAGCCTTGAGTCAGAGTTCGAGAACAAAACAAGCCAGGCAGCAGAAGAAGGAACAGCTGCTCACGCTCAATGTGAACACAAGCTTAAGAAGGCGCTCCGCATGAGAAGTAAAAGACCTGTATCATCCTATGACAGTGATGAAATGTAGGAACACACAGATGCATATGTGGACTTCGTCTTGGAGCAGCTTGATATTGCAAAACAGAATTGCAAGGACCCATTGGTGCTGATAGAGCAACACGTAGACTTTTCTGATTATGTGCCGGACGGCTATGGCACAGCAGACTGTGTGATTGTATCTGATGACAGATTACATATCATCGATTTCAAATATGGAATGGGAGTTCTTGTTGATGCAACAGACAATCCACAGATGAAATGCTATGCACTTGGTGCGCTTGCTATCTATGACAGCTTATATGACATCAAGGAAGTATCAATGTCCATCTTCCAGCCTAGACGTGAAAACGTCAGTATATGGACGATTCCGGTGGAAGAACTAAGAACTTGGGCTAACGAGGTGTTAAAGCCTAAAGCAGAAATGGCCATGAATGGCGAGGGCGAATATTGTCCTGGTGAATGGTGTACCTTCTGCAGGGCAGCAGTCAGATGTAGAGCAAGAGCAGAAGAAAAATTGAAACTAGCACAGGAAGAGTTCAAACTTCCTCCACTTCTTACAGACAGTGAAATCGAAGAGGTATTAACGATTATTCCTGATCTGACAAAGTGGGCAAATGAAATCATGGCTTATGCGACTGAGTCAGCAGTAAACCATGGTAAGGAATGGACTGGATTTAAGGTTGTTGAAGGACGCTCTGTCCGTAAGTTCAAGGATGAAGATGCCGTTGCAAAAGCAGCCAAGGATGCAGGCTATAAGGACATTTACCGTCAGTCACTTATTACTCTTACAGAGATGCAGAAACTGATGGGTAAAGCAAACTTTGAGGAAATACTGGGTGACCTCATTATCAAACCACCCGGAAAGCCAACTCTTGTACCAGACTCGGACAAGAGACCAGCAATCAATGTTACAAACGCTAAAAACGAATTTAAAATGGAGGATTAATGATTATGGCTAATGTAAACAGAACTAAAGTTATTACAGGTAAAAACACAAGACTTTCTTATTTCCACGGATGGGACCCAGTATCAATCAATGGTGGTCCTGAAAGATACAGTGTATCTGTTCTTATTCCAAAGGATGACAAGGAAACATTAAAGGCAATTGAAACAGCTATAGATGCTGCAATCGAAGATGGTATCGCTAAGTTTGGTGGCAAGAAACCTAACAAGGCAGCAATCAAGTTACCTCTTCGTGACGGAGATACAGAACGTGATGATGAGGCTTACAAGGGTCACTACTTCATCAATGCAAACAGCTCTACAGCACCACAGATTGTAGACAAGGCAGTAAAACCTATCCTTGACCGTGATGAAGTGTACAGTGGGTGCTATGCAAGAGTTTCTCTTAACTTCTATGCTTTCAACTCTAATGGTAATAAGGGCATTGCCTGTGGTCTTGGTAACATTCAGAAGATCAGAGATGGTGAGTCACTTGGTGGAAGAACATCTGCAGCAGATGACTTCACAACTGAAGAGGATGACGATTTCTTATCTTAATCTGACCCAACCTTATAACTTCCTGTGGATGGTGTGAAATACCACTGTCCCGTTATAAACGATATTACGAAAACACGAGGTAAACGATATGAACGAATTATATGAATTAGCAAAGCAGATTGATGTACTTATCATTTTCTACTTTTTAATGGGTGCTGCAATCTACGGTATTGTGAGTACTATCATGAATGGTATCTGGCTTGTGCGTGACAGTATCAAGAAACACAGAGCCAAGAAAAGTGAAAAGAAAGAATCAACTGAAGAATAAGCATATGGGCGGTGGAGGTTATCCTCTGCCGTCTATTTTGCTTTGGAAGGAAGTGAAATAATGAAATCAATCAGTATTGATATAGAAACCTACTCCAGCATAAGTTTGCAGAAATCCGGTGTTTACAAGTACACAGAGGGTGATGATTTTGAAATCCTTTTATTCGGTTATTCAGTCGATGGTGGTGAGGTTAAGGTTGTTGACCTGGCAATGGGAGAAACGATACCACAGGATATCATCGATGCACTTACAGATGATTCAGTTATCAAATGGGCTTTCAATTCTCAGTTTGAAAGAATCTGTCTATCCAGGTATTTAAGGGATTTAGGTGTATCTCTTGAGGGGCATTGTCTTGATCCTGTGTCATGGCGTTGCACCATGATATGGTCAGCTACACTCGGACTTCCGTTATCTCTTGAGGGTGTCGGTGCTGTCCTTGGACTTGAAAAGCAGAAACTTTCAGAAGGTAAAAACCTCATCAAGTATTTCTGTGTGCCTTGCACTCCAACTAAAGCGAATGGTGGCAGAACAAGAAATATGCCTTATCACGATATGGAAAAGTGGCAGCAGTTCAAAGCCTACAATATCCGTGATGTTGAAACGGAAATGGGCATCAAGGATAAGCTTGCTAGATTTCCGGTGTCTGATGAAATGTGGGACGAGTACAATCTTGACCAGGAAATCAATGACCGAGGCATTGGTCTTGATATGGCTCTTGTATCACAGGCTATTGCATTTGATGAGAAAAGCAAAGATGCACTTACAGTTAAAATGCAGGAACTGACAAATCTCGACAATCCCAACTCGGTACAGCAGATGAAAGGCTGGCTTTCTGACAACGGACTTGAAACTGACAGTCTTGGTAAAAAGGTAGTAGCCGAGATGATTAAGGATGCACCGGAACACTTGGCAGAAGTCTTATCTCTTCGTCAGCAGCTTGCAAAAAGCAGTGTGAAGAAATATACGGCTATGGAGAATGCTGTGTGTAAGGATAGCCGAGCCAGAGGTATGTTTCAGTTCTACGGTGCCAATAGAACAGGAAGGTTCAGTGGCAGACTGATACAGTTGCAGAACCTCCCACAGAACCATATGAGTGACCTTGCACAGGCTCGTTCCCTGGTTCGTAATGGCAATTATGATGCACTTGAATTCTTGTATGAGGATATCCCGGATACCTTATCACAGCTTATAAGAACTGCCTTTGTGCCACAGGGTGACAACAAGTTTATCGTTGCAGATTTCTCTGCCATAGAAGCACGAGTCCTTGCCTGGCTTGCAGGTGAAAAGTGGCGAATCAAAGTATTTGAACAAGGCAAGGATATCTACTGCTCATCGGCATCACAGATGTTTGGTGTTCCGGTGGAAAAGCACGGTGTGAATGGACACTTAAGACAGAAAGGTAAGATTGCTGAATTGGCACTTGGCTATGGTGGATCAGTTGGTGCATTGAAAGCTATGGGTGCAATCGAGATGGGACTTACTGAAGAAGAACTCCAGCCACTTGTAACGGCATGGAGAAATGCCAATCCCTACATCACTACACTGTGGTGGGACATAGACAGATGTGTGAAGGAAACTGTTATTAAACGAATGGATACAGAAACTCACGGCATCCGATTCAGCTATGAGAGTGGATTCCTTTTTATTGAACTCCCATCCGGCAGAAGGCTTGCCTATGTAAAACCAAAGATGGGAATCAATCAGTTTGGAAGTGAATCCGTAACCTATGAAGGTATCGGTGGTACAAAGAAATGGGAAAGACTCGAAAGCTACGGTCCCAAGTTCTGCGAGAACATCACTCAGGCAATTGCAAGAGATGTCCTTATGTATGCAATGAAGACTTTAAGGAACTGCAGCATTGTTGCTCATATGCATGATGAAGTCATCATCGAGTGCAGAAAGGATATGTCACTTGATGCCGTATGCAAACTGATGGGCAGAACGCCACCGTGGGCAGAAGGCTTGTTACTTCGTGCCGATGGATACGAATGTCAGTTTTATAAGAAAGATTAACAGAAACGTCCTTTTTAACCTCCTGCCAAGGCTACCTGGTAGGAGGTGTTTTTTTTATGCAGATTACAAAATTAGTAGACGGAGCAGTTCTACCTGCACCAGCAGTCAAGACTTTTACAGACGAAGAATTACAGAACGAGTTTGACTTTTATCTTGCAGAAAAGATAGTCAAAACGATGCATGAAAAGGGTCTGATTTCTGATGATGAATTACACAAAATCTCCGAGAAAAACAGACTTATTTTCTCTCCCTATTTAGGCGAGATTATGCTCTAAATGACTTGATATATAGTGCGTTCTACGGGAATATGTCCATGCGAAAGGGAGGTGATACAGGTGAAGACTGTAACAAAAATCGATCAGGTTGAATCAATGCTTATCAGGAAGACAAGAGTTGCTGCCTATTGCCGTGTTTCTACGGATAACATAGATCAATTACTAAGCCTTGATACGCAGAAACAACACTACGAGAATTACATCAAGTCAAATCCTGAATGGGAATATGCAGGCCTTTATTATGATGAAGGTATCAGTGGCACAAAGAAGGATAAACGAGATGGTCTTAAGACATTAGTCAATGACTGCGAAAAGGGACTCATCGACCTTGTACTTACAAAGTCAATCAGCAGGTTTTCAAGAAATACTACAGACTGCCTTGAACTTGTAAGACAGCTGCTGAAGTACGATGTTTACATTCAGTTTGAAAAGGAAAATATCCATACCGGTTCTATGGAGAGTGAACTTATGCTTGCTATTTTAGCAAGTATGGCCAAAGACGAATCTGTATCCATTTCGGAGAATGAGAAATGGAGCATCAGACGAAGATTTATGGATGGCACATTTATCATCGGCTACCCACCTTATGGTTATGCCAATGTGGAAGGCGAAATGGTAGTTATTCCTGACCAGGCAGAAGTGGTAAAGAAGATATTTGCAGATACCCTTGATGGCAGAAGTACCCACTCCATTGCCCAGGAACTGAACCAACAGGGTGTTCCAACAAAGAAAGGTGGAAAGTGGCAGGCAAGCACCATCAACGGAATTATCAGCAATGAGAAATATACGGGTGATGTTCTTTTCCAGAAGACCTTCACGGATGACAATTTCAACAGACACAGCAACAATGGTGACTGCGATCAGTTCTTCTGTGAAAACCACCACGAGGCAATTATTAGCCATGAAACCTTTGATAAGGCAAACGAGGTTATAAGGCAGCGTGGAATTGAGAAAGGCAACGGTGGTGATACTTCTAAATACCAGAACCGTTATGGCTTTTCAGGAAGAATCAAATGTGGTGAATGTGGTACAACGCTTAAAAGAAGAACCATCACAGTTGTCGGTGGCTATTACATTGCATGGTGCTGTGCCAAACACATCGAAGACAAGGATTCCTGCTCAATGAAAGCCATCAGAGATGATGATTTAAAGAGAGCATTTCTTACAATGATGAACAAGCTTAGATTTGGAAATGATCTGGTGTTAAAACCACTTCTTGTTTCCATCTGCACATCAAATGCAAAGAAGAACGAGTTTGACATCGAAAAGATAGAAAAGGCAATGACGGATAATGAACAGCGTAAGCAGATGAATGCATTGCTTACCAAGGGATACCTTGAACTTTCGGTATTCTACAATGCCCACAACAAGCTGGTAACCGAATACGAGGAACTGATAAGCAAGAGAGATATGATTCTTCGAATGGATGAGTCAGGCTACACAGTAGAAAGCAGCATCAAAGACCTTGTGGAGTTCCTTGGTAAATCAGATACCTTTACAGAATTTGATGATGATGTCTTTGAAAGGTTCATTGAGAAAATAATCGTGAAATCAAGAGAAGAAATTGTCTTTGAATTCAAGTTTGAATTAAGACTTACAGAAAGGTTGGGATAGCATGAAACATACACCATTTGGCTACAAGGTTGTCGATGGCAAGGCTGTGATTGATGAAGTTGCAGCCGGACAGTTAAGAGAAATGTACAAAGGTTTCCTTGAAGGAAAGTCACTTGTGGTTGCAGCAAGAGATGTCGGTATAGAAACATACCACGGTACGGTAACAAGAATGCTTGGCAATAAAAAGTATCTTGGGACTGATTACTACCCACAGATAATTGACCAGGAAACCTTTGATAAGGCATTAGAAGAAAAGCAAAGAAGAAAGGATGTACTTGGTAGGAATAACAGGCAGAAGCCTAAAGAAGAGAAATCCTTACCTACTACATTCCATTTCAAGCCTGCAGAACTCAGTTACACTGATCCGTTTGAGCAGGCGAAATATATTTATAGTTTAATTGAAAGCGAGGAATAACAATGGCAGGAAAAAGCATTACAGTTATTCCGGCAAAAAGGCGTGTAGGCAACACAGTCGGTGTTACAGAAAAGCCAAAGCTAAAGGTCGCAGCGTACTGCCGAGTTAGTACAGACAGCGAGGAACAGGCAACAAGTTATGAAACACAGGTCGAGCATTACACCACTTACATAAGTAAGAACCCTGAATGGGAACTTGCCGGGATATTTGCAGACGATGGTATCAGTGGTACAAATACAAAAAAGCGTGAAGAATTTAATCGTATGATTGATGAGTGCATGGCAGGTCACATCGATATGATCATTACAAAGTCAATCAGCCGATTCGCAAGAAACACCCTTGACTGCCTGAAGTACATCAGACAGTTAAAGGAAAAGAACGTGCCTGTTTATTTTGAAAAGGAAAACATCAACACGATGGATACCAAGGGAGAAGTTCTTCTTACCATCATGGCCTCACTTGCACAGCAGGAATCAGAGTCCTTGAGCAAGAACGTGAAGATGGGACTTCAGTTCCGATACCAGAATGGCGAAGTTCAGGTCAACCACAATCGTTTCCTTGGCTACACTAAGGATGAAAAAGGTCATCTTATAATTGAACCGGAAGGTGCAATGCTTGTAAGGAGAATCTACAGAGAGTACCTTGAAGGTAAGAGTCTTAAGAACATAGCAGACGGATTGACTGCAGAAGGTTATCTTACAGCTGCAGGCAAAGCAAAATGGAGACCAGACGGCATCAGACTTATTCTTACAAACGAAAAGTACATGGGTGATGCACTACTTCAAAAGACCTACACCGTTGATGTTCTTACTAAAAAGCGAGTCAACAACAACGGCATCGTTCCACAATCGTAATACGCTAAGGGAACTCGGGTTCACAGAAATTTTACATTTGTGAATAATAAAATATAATTAAGACAGGCTTAAATTTGCAAAGAAAATCGAATAGGTAAACGCAAAGCGTTCTTCATATTATTGAGGAATGCTTTTTTATTTTATTCGGAGGATTATTATGACAAAGGAAACTAACTCATCTGTTGTCAGAGTGCATAAGAATACCGATTTTACAATTATGAGCAATCACCATTTGAGAAATTTGAAACTTAGCCTGAAAGCTGTTGGACTTATGTCAAAAATACTTGGATTGCTTGACGGTTGGAACTATTCTATTGCAGGTCTTGTAAAAATTTGCAAAGAGGGAGAAACAGCAGTTCGATCTGCCCTGCATGAATTGATTGATGAATGTTACGTCTATGTAGAAAAGCTTCCTCCCAACTATTCAAAAAGCGGACGCTTTGAGTACGTTTATCACATCTATGAAATTCCTTACGAGGATATGCCTAACGGTCTTGAGTGTCCTGAATTGTTTATCAAATTAAGAGAGGAAGCAAAACTAAATGCAGATTCTCAAGATGCAGAAAAACAAGATACAGAAAACCTACATCTTGAAATTCAAGGTGTAGAAAATCAGGGACAATTAAATACTTACATATCAAGTACTAAAGAATTAAGTACGAAAAAATTAAACACCACAGTTTCAGTCCCGCAAAAATCATCTTCCAAATCTCAGTCAAAGAAAAAGGCTCAGGACAACAAAAAAAAATATGCAGAAGCTGTCACTATGACTGAGGAAGAATATCAGAAACTTACACAGCAGCATACAAAGGCTTTTGTGGACAAGTGCATTGAGATTCTGAACAATTACAAGCTTTCAAGCGGAAAACAGTATAAATCCGATTATCATACGATTCTGAACTGGGTAGTTGAAAGGGTTTCAAAGGACTATCCTCAGCTTGACAGGTCAGTTTCTGTACAAGAATCTGTCTACGATGTGAATGTCAATCCGTTTGACCGATTTGTGAGGTGAAAAATGTTTGTAAATATTGAATTATTGGAATTTATCCGAATGAAAAATCCGCTTTCTTCTGTTATCTCAGAATATGCAGAAGTTAAGAATGAACGCTGTAAATGCCCGTTCTGTCACAGTCACATTTATGCAATGCACCTGTTTCGTGACAAAATATTCACCTGTTTTCACTGCGGTAAAAGTTGCGATGTGTTGGGATTTGTCAGCAAGATAGAAAATATTCCGTTTGCCGATGCGGTTAAGAAACTGGCTGAATCATCGGGAATTTATACCCTTGAAGAACTTGAACAGAAAAAAGTATTTCGCTTCTGGGACAGGTTTCTGCTTCTGTGTGAGTTTCATTGGATTTCAGCTGACAGTGTGCTGAAAGAACTTGAACACAAACTGTCAAAGGAATGTATACTCAGCCTGAAATACAGCAAAACAGAGCCGGATACTGACTTGTTTGAAAGCAGTTTATGCCGTAAGTTCGGTATACAAAAAGAATTTTGGAACGCTGATTCTGATAATATCATGAATTATCTTGTCAGCAGAAAGGAAACGTTATGAATGACCTGTTGAAAAGCATTTTTCAGACAATTTCTGAAAATGCCGAAAAGAACTTTATCGACAACAAGAACGCCGATGATTACATTGCAGAGGACGGACTCTGGCACTGCGGAAAGTGCGGTACGGCAAAGCAGTTCCGTATGCCCGAAGAACTACTGAAAATGGGTATGCCTGAGATTGTAGGCTGCTGCTGTGCCTGTCAGACGGCAAGGGAAAAACGTGAGAAAGCCGAACAGCAGCTTGAAAATATCATTAGCCGAAACAAAGAACTTGCGAACATTCCCGAACATTATCTTTCTGCTGATATTGGAACGGTGGAATCGACTGATGCAAGAAAAATAGGCATGAACTATATCCGAAATTTTGAGCAAATGGGCAAAACAGGACTTTTGCTCTACGGTGATGTCGGAACGGGCAAAACCTACCTTGCGGCTTGTATCGCAAATGCTCTCTTAAATCGTGGTATCAGCGTAAAATGGCTGACTTCCATGCAGATTGTGGAGCGTGGCAGTTTTTTCAACGAGTCTGAATATGCTGAGTATATTTACGGCATTACATCTCCCGACCTGCTTATCATCGACGATTTAGGTGCAGAACGTGGCACGGAATTTGCACTTGAAAGAGTTCACAGTCTTGTGGATACAAGAATTTCAGCCAACAAGCCGATGATTGTGACAACTAATATTGACATAAACGATATGGGAAACTGCACAGATTTGAAGAAAAAGCGCACCTTTGACCGTATTCTTCCTGCAACTTTTGCCTTCGCCATGAAAGGCATTTCCTACCGTATGAAACAGGCTCAGAAAAGTTACGATGAACTTAAAAATTTGCTTTTGAGTGAATGATAAAAAAGGAGTTAAAAGACATGAAAATGATAAAAACCTACGATAATATTACGCTGAACTGCGATATAATTGCAATGATTCAGTCTGTATTCATTGACAGCATAAACGGCAATATCAGTGAAATTGTTGATGATGAATTCAACCCCGACAGCCTTGAATTTGCGATTACTGCACTTACCACTCTTGGCGATGAGATAATTCTTGCCGTTTACGCAACGGAGGAGGAGCGTGACTATGCAAGGTACAAGCTGGAAAACTGGCTTGGTTCCGATTTTAGCAGCTACTACACAATGACAGAAAGAAAGTAATGGAGGATTTCAAAATGGAAAAGATGATTATTACAGAGTACGGCAGACCTGTTCCGATGAACAAGATTAAGAAATTTGTCCACAGAGCAATTCCGCTTGACGATGAAAAAGTGATTCCCTATGCTCTGTTTGCACTGCTCGATAACGGTGAAATGGTCAACGTCGGCAATTTTTATGACATTGACGTTGTGGGGATTACAGAGATTATTCTTGGCATTTTTGCAGAGGATAAAAAGTCTGTATTTGACATGAATCTCGAAAAATACGGCATAAATGAATTTCTGAAACTTCTGAAATATGTAACGGACAGTTCTTATCACACTGCCGTAGAAGGTTTGAAGATTTCACTTGCAAACGGTGATATTGATGTCAGTTTCACTTGATGACGGTTACATAGCACTTGCCCATGCCATAGTTACGATGGCAGCGGAAAGCTATAAATACACACTGTTCGCACTCAAAAATCACACAAGAAGTGATGCTATTTACAGGCGAAAATCAGAACTGGAAAGTTTCTTTCTGTCGGAGTGGTTCAGCCTGCTGTCGGGACTTGATGGCAAGTGTTTTATCAGGAAAATGCGGGAGGTTTACTACTTTGACAGGTAAGGAATTTTTAGAGCAGTATGCCATTATTGACCGCCAAATCAGGAGTGTTAAGCTTCAGCTGGACGGCATGAATGCTTTAGCAAATGAAAGTGCAATGCAGGATTATTTGCAGCCTGAAATTGACAGTCTAACTAATACTCTGAAATTTATGATTGATAACGGAAATGCGGTTAAGGTTCAGATGATTGAAAAGATTCAGCAGATCGAAAATGATAACCGCAGAGAAATACTCATTAGAAAGTATATCAAACTTGATAGCATTATAAAAATCTCAAAGGAAATGTTTATTTCAAGACAAGGTATCTACTATCATCTTGAACTCGGTGAAAAGGAAATTGAACAGCTGATATAACACGAAAGACCAACTCGGTATCATGCCAAGTTGGTCTTTTTTCTTTTCAGCAGTATTTTGATTATTGGTTATCTTTGTCCTTGCCATGCTGCAAATAGTACATCGTTTTTTGTGTTTCGATTTCTGCACGGAGTTCTTCTTCAGTCGGCAGATACAGCTTGTACTTTGAAGCAAAAAGCTGTTCGTTGCCGTGCATAACAGAATATCTTGCAATATCTTCATCGGTATCGGAGCAAAGGACAATACCTATCGTCGGGTTATCGCCTTCGCTTCGTTTCAGTTCATCATACATTCTGATATACATATCCATTTGCCCTACGTCCTGATGCGTGATTTTCTCTGTTTTTAGGTCGATCAGAACAAAACACTTGAGAATATAGTTGTAAAAAACAAGGTCGATGAAATAGTCCTGTTTCTCTGTCTTGATATGCTGCTGTCTTGCAACAAAGGCATACCCTTTTCCGAGTTCCATAAGAAATTTCTGAATATTGGAGAGAATACTTGATTCAAGTTCACTTTCTGTGAAATCTGTATTTGATGACAAGCCTAAGAATTCAGCAATCACAGGATTCTTTATAAATTCCAGCTTGTCGGCTTGAAAATCAGCAGTAAGCTGTTTCATCTCATTCTCAACAAGTTCCTTGTCTTGTGTCTGCAACATACGGTAGTAATACTGTGATGAGATATTTCTTTGCAATGTACGGACGCTCCATGTTTGCTCATAGGCTTCTTTCTCATACCAATCACGGGCAGTTTTATCTTCAACCTGTAACAAAGTTCTGTAATGTGACCATGTGAGAAGCATTACAGATTGTCGACACGCTGTGTCGAAAATTTTCGGAAACGATTTATAAAACTTCAAAAAATGATAAAGATTGCTTTTGTCATAGCCTTTTCCGTAAAGTTCAGTAAGTTCTTTTGAAAGTTTTTTAATCACTTCCAAGCCATAATCAGCACGATTTTCACCATTTAATTCCTCGCTTGCGATTCTGTATCCTATCAGCCAATTACGCTGAACAAGAATTGTGTTTACTGCCTGATGTGCAGTTTTCTGAGAACTCTCAATAATTTTTCTCATATCATTCATGATGTCATCTGTCTTGGTAAAGTTGCTCATAACATCATTCTGTCCGATATTAACGATATTATCCATTGGTTTCTCCTTTCTGAGAAGTCTTTCCTATTAAATAGTATAGCATAAAACTTTCATTTTTTCAATCACCTTCTGGCAAAATTTCCTGAAGGCTCAACTTTCTTATGAACCAGATGAATTTTGTACAAAACTTGACATTGACTTACTCCTGCTTGGCAGAACTTGATACCCCTGTTTTGCTAAACTTAAATTAGTAAGCGGGAAAGGAGTGAGCGTATGACCCTATCAATTATCTCTCAGGACGGAACTGTGTTCAACTATACAAATGCGGTTGCCTGTGTGACCTGCGGTGAGTACGAAGATGATTCAGGCTTTGGCTTCATGGCATATCTGAACAGCGATTCTGAAAATGGCATTGTTGTTGCAGAGTATGACGATGAGGAGAAGTTTAATGCTGTTAAGAGTGATTTTTCAAAGTGGCTTCATGAGAACATCGACGCAGTGTTTGAGTTTCCGTCATGAGTACTGACTTTGAAAAAGGCTTGCGAAAGACCATAGATTTGTCCGTCAAAAGTAAGGACTTTACAGTCGATGTGCTGAAATCAGCCATGAACGACTTTCTTTCGGGCAAGTCGCAGAAAAAAGGCAGAGTGTCCATGAAGAAACTGTCGGAACATTCGGGTAAGCTTGAAAACGTGGAAGTCAAAGGTATCGAGGATTTTCTAAGCGTGGCAAAGAAATATGACATTGACTATGCTGTCAAGAAAGAACCTAACAATGATACCTACCATGTTTTCTTTCAGGCAGGCATGGACCATAGTCAATAATCTGGACACAAAAAGGCGAAAAGAATTAAGAAGAAAGTAAAGAATTTTCAAAATGAATGGG
>NZ_JAOQKH010000002.1:0-1378 GCF_025567485.1 Porcipelethomonas ammoniilytica
GACTCTTAATCAGTGGGTCCTGGGTTCGAGCCCCCGATGGTGCACCAAAAACACCATGCTGTATTTGCATGGTGTTGTATTATTATTTTTCATATATCCCTCACTACTTTGCGGCGGCTGAGTTCAAACCCAGTTCGTTTCTTGATAACGGAGTAAACGACTGCACAGAAATCTTTGTAGAAAAGTTCTGAAAGAATATGAAATTGTTGATTGGAAATGCGAAAAGTCCATCAGAGTTCATAAGAATCTGACAGGCTTAATATCTATTTCAAGCGGGTTAAAATAGCATTCTCACTAAGTCAATCAGATAGTTGTTGTATCTGTTTGATTAAGGAACATGTTTCGTCTGGGAAACGGTACATGTTTTGTGGGGGTGTTTTTTCTGTTTTGTATTTTAATATAAAGGAAATAGGAAATATTTTGTCAAGTATTATTTTAAAAAAATTTTATATGCCATTTTGGGGAATTTGAAAGAATCGGGATTTTTAATCTCGGTTCTTTATTTTTTGCCTTGTCAAAAAAATTTTTTGGACATATTTTCATCAAGACTGCAATTTCTGTCAAAGCACGGAAACTGCGGTCTTTTTTTATATTTTTCTGTTGCACTTTTTACTTAGTTTTGCATGTATTTTTTTCCATGAAAACTATATTTATGTACTTATACAGATGTGCGAAGAGCAAATCAGAGTTTGTAATAAGCCGTTCAAAAGTACTGAACGACTTGAAAATGGGTACAGACATGTATACAAATCATCTTAATAAGCTTAAACAGTCAGGATACATAAGCTCCGAGCCTTGCCGTAATGAAAAGGGACGTATTTGCGGTATTAAGTTTTATATTAATTATCCGAATTCACTTAAAAGGCTTGAAAATAATGGTTTTAGAAAACTGGAACATGAATAATTCGCCAATGGCGAATGGAAAGGACAAAAATTGACACCAGAAGATTGGAAAATGGTTGAGGATGCATTGTCAAGTCCATATGGCATAGTTGAATTTAAAATAGACGGCTATGATATAACGATAATGTGCGTTGTGGAAAAGCCGCTGCATTATTGTCTTGCAGTATATGTTGATGGAAAAATTAAAGTAGAATGGATTAGTCAGGACTTATTGGAAGTCAGTCAGATCAATGAAATCACACTTTATTAAAAATAATAAGATTATAGAATTAGTTAAGGCGGTTTAGAATAATGGAAGAATTACCGGATTGGTTACAAAAATGTTTGAAATGTCGGTATTGTTACACATTGAAAACAAACGATTTTGAATATCATTGCCGTAAACGAAACGGCAAATGGTGGTAACAACAGTTAGTCAGACAGAAATGACAACTCCAGAGATAACTAAACGAACAGATGAACATGGAAATATTGT
>NZ_JAOQKH010000002.1:1722-43798 GCF_025567485.1 Porcipelethomonas ammoniilytica
AGATCCTATTCTTCCGGCAGGTTTTAGAACTACAGCTGATGAATTAGTGAGTGAATCATATTGTGCTTTATATATGATGGTGGAGGAGTGGAAAGCTCAGGGAGATGCAGAAAACTTATCAAATGTTATTCTTACTGTAGCATGGAAAAATCTTGGCGGTGGAAACTATCAGCTGTATATTATGTGGGGAGGAGATTATGTCTCATTAAAACTTAATGAATATGGTTTTGGAGAAAATGGTAAAGTTAGTGTAGATGATTTTTGAAAATGGTTATTGAAAAATCCTTAAGTTAATAGTAAAGTGAAGTCCTTAGTGGACTTCATTTTTAATTGGATATAAGTTGACATTTTTTTACATTTATTGTATAATAATTAAAATAATAAAATTAAAAAGGGAGTTTGTTATGTCATTATTATTGAATGTTCCTTTTACAGAAAAAGATGAGGTTAAAAGATTAGGAGCTTTATGGAATCCGGAATTAAAAAAGTGGTATGTTAAATATCAGAAAGATTACTGGAAATTTAAAAAGTGGATTTCTAATTCCAAATCATATTATATATTATTTGATTATATTTATATTATAGAAGGAATTAATTATTGCTTTAAATGTAATAATTTAACAAGAGTAATATGTTTTGGAATTGAAAAATATATGGAATTTAATAGTGAATATGAATATGGATATGATTACTTTAATGATAATAATATACATATAGCTCCACATATATATCCAATACCACCAATTCTATTAAATTATATACAACATAAATATAATTATAAATTGAAATACTCAAAATCAGCAGATAAATCATATTTAGCAAATTGTTGCGATAATTGTGATGTATTACAAGGTGATTTTTATTTATTTGATGAACCAGACAGTCCATTTTGGATTGAGTCGCCATTAGATACCTCTAAATTAAATATCATCAAAATGCCACTCAAATATGATTTAGTAATTAATAATGCTGATATAAGATATTGTAGTACTGATTATTTAATTAAAAAATATGCAAATATAAAAAAATCTAGCATTGAATTATATAATTTTTGATTTTATATAAAAATTAAGGACAGTGATTATTTATTATCATTGTCCTTTTCAATTTCAGTTAGTGCTTTCATTATTTCGAGGATTCTTTATTTATGTTAGAAAGTTTATTGTAATTATAAAGTAACTCTTGCTCTTCATCACTTAGTTGAGGAAATATTAGCGGATTTACATGCTATGGATTCAAAGAAGAATAGTTAAATTGACAATATTTGATATTTATGGTATAATTTAATGCATGGGCATACTCTAAACGGTAGGCGGTTGTTCCCTCCTTACGCCATAAGCTAATTGATCGTCCCCTAACGGGCAGGCGAAATAAGCTGGCAGGGAGGTGATAGGTATGGAACTTACATATTTAGTTCTCACTATCCTGCTTCTTGTTACTGTAAATGAAGTAATCAAGAACATAAAGAAATAAACCGCCCTAGCGACCAAACTAAGCGGTTTATTAAACAACTTTGTGAGGGAGCGACCGTCTATCAGTGTGCCCCTTTTTTATTATTATAACAATTTTTTTATATAAAGTCAAGAGTAAATTTGAAAATTCGCCAATAGCGAAGCGTTCCGCTTCATATTCATATTTAGGATTATTTTGAATATGCTTCATGACAATGTGACCTACTTTGTGCATAATTGTATTAAAAAAAATTAAAAAAATATTGACAAAATATGGCAAAATATATTATAATATTTATATAATCATGATTATAATATAAAATAAAAAATGAGGAGTTAAAGTATTATGAAAAAGTTAAGAAAAAAATTGACACTTATATTATTGGCAGCAGCAGCTGCTGTTTCAGTAAGCGGTAGTGTTGTTAGTGCATATCAGGATGTTTCAGATCAAAATTTTTCTTTTAATCAATATAATATGTACGTAACTAATAGAAGGTATAAGTATAATGATTCATATGTATATTTAAAATTAAGCTCTGTAAATAATAATGATGGTAAAATTGAAGTTGAAGTTGATGCAAGAAATTCTGCAACTAATCACTATACAATGGTTAATGTTATGAGGAGTGACAGTTATAATGGTGGGCTATGTGCAGTATTAGGCAAAGGACAGTATCTAATTACTAACTGGGCTTATGAAAGATATCCTATTTTTACTAATAATGGATATAGATGTGCTGAAATTCAATTGGTTTTTGGTCATAATAGTGAATGGGAATGTAATGCTACGGGAGCATGGAGTCCTGATAGTGTAGGCAGTTACACCATAGTAAAAGCATAAAGTTAATGAAATTAATCGTTCCTTTAATGAGGAACGATTAATGTTATTATGAGAAAGGTATTAATATGATATTAGCTATAAAATCTGATATTTATAAGATGCTGAGAGAAAAAGGGTTTTACATATCTTTAATAATAGGCGTCTTACTTTCTGTTTGGAATCTTATAAATTCATTATTGATTCAAAATAACATGAATGAATCTATACAAAAATATGGTGATGAGTATTTATATACATATTATCCGGTTTCGGTATTTAATAGTTACTTGGGTATAAATAACAGTTCTTTACAAACAAATATTTTTTATATGATTTTACCATTATTATCTGTTTTGCCTTTTAGTATGTTATTTTTTGATGAAAGAAAAAGCGGTTATATAAATTTAATATTAACCAGAACGTCAAAATGTAAATACTATGCATCAAAATATATAGTATCATTTTTCAGCGGGGGATTAATTTGCTTAATTATATTGGGATTTAGTTTATTTTTAAATGCAATGTTTATCCCATCAGTTATGCCTGAAGTAACTACAGCATATTTTCCGGTAGCATATGAAGGGTCGTTATGGCTTAATATATATTTAACGCATCCATATTTATATATTTTGTTATATACTTTATTGGATATGTTGTATTGTGGCATTTTTGCTGTTTTAGCTTTAAGTGCATCATTTATTTTTGATTATAAAATTACTGTGTTTGTTTTTCCGTTTATAATATATTTGTTAAGTTCTTATTTATTTAATACATTAGGATTTAAATCCGGAAAAATGATGTCATTTTTACCACAGTTTCAGATGAAAAATGCAAATTTAAATGTAATATTAATGGAAGCATTAATTTTTATAGTATTAACAATTTTAGTAATGATAATAAGTGTGGTAAAAGATGAAAAAAATTAGACAATATATTAAATATGATATTGTTAAATGTGCAATATTAAATTACAAAAAATACATATTGTTATTTGTAATCTTAAATTTTATTTGCTTTACTTTTTTTAAATATACTGACAAAGCCAATTTTATTGATTACATATTTTATTTGGATAGAGGAAGTTTAATAACAAACCAAAAGTCTTTAAGAGATTTAATTGTACCGTATGAATGGCTAATAATAAATTTATTTATGTTATATATTATAAATTCATATAATAATATTGAGCCTCTTAATATTATAGTTCAATATAGTTCTAAATTAAAATGGTTAATAAGCAAATACATATTTTGTTTTTTGAATGTATTATTTGTATATGTTATTAAAATTTTTGTACCATTTCTTTTTTGTATTTTTACATGTTCTGAAATATCATTAAAACCAACTGAAAATACTATGTTGTTTTTACAATCTTTTAATGAAAATTTAAATATTAGGGATCTTTTTATTAATGTTTGTATATTACCGTTTTTTTCTTTATTAGTTATGTCTTTTATACAAATTACAATTTTTCTATTATTTAATAATAAAATTTCTTTTATTTCATCTATATCAATTTTTTGTGCATCTATATTTACCGAAAAACCTTATTTAATTGGAAATTTTATGATGTTACAAAGAAATTCAATGATTACCGGTAGTATTACAGAAGAATATGTTAAATCAAATTGTGCATTTATAATTTTATTTTTTATATTAATAATTTCTATGCTGTTAGGATTGGTTTATATAAAACAAATTGATATAGGAGGACGTAAAACCAGTGGATATTATTTTAAATAATGTATCAAAAACAATAAATAAATCGGTTATCTTAAATGAAATAAATTATCACTTTAAATCAGGATTTATTTATGGCATAAAAGGAAGCAATGGCTCAGGAAAGACAATGATGCTTAAACTAATAAGCGGTTTATTAAGACCAACGTCTGGAGAAATTAAAATTAGTAATAAAATTTTATATAAGGATATAGATTTTCCTGAAAGTATAGGTATTCTAATTGAGAATCCGGCATTTATGCCTAATTTAACCGGTCTTAAAAATCTTAAATGTATTAGTCTGATAAAAGATAAAATAAAAACAGAAGAAATATACAATATAATGTTAGATATTGGATTAGACCCAAATGATAAAAGACATTTCAAAAAATATTCATTAGGTATGAAACAAAAATTAGGAATTGCATGTGCATTTATGGAGAATCCTGATATTATTATATTAGATGAACCAACTAATGCATTAGATAGTGAATCAGTAAATAAGTTAAAGGAATTGATATTAAAATATAAGGATAATAATAGAATAATATTGATTGCTGTTCATGAAAATTACGAAATAGAAACGTTGTGTGATAAATTTATATACTTAAAGGATGGAAGTTTAACAAATGAAATATAAGGTGAAAAGAAGCTTAATTCTATTTTTTTCTATAACTTTTTTGGTAATAATATTTGTAATTTGTTTTCGATATACAAATTCTAAATATAGTGGGTATCTATATAACATATATAATCTAAATCAAACTGTTGATTTTGATGGAATAAATATATCATTTACAAATAAACAAACATTTAATGACAAGGAAATATTAAATAAATACCCTGAAGCAGAAATTTATGAAGATAAACAGGTTAACATTCTATTAGATATGGAAATATGTAATACTACTAATAAAACTAAAATTGTTGATTTATCAAGAGTATTGTTGGAAACACAAGGATGGTATTCAAATATAAGTATTTATACGTTTTATTCTATAAATAATATTGAATCATATATTATTCAGTTTGAACCAGGATCTAAAATAAAACTTGTAGTACCTTTTACATACTTTTATACGAATGAATCAGAAATAAAAGATATTTATAACAAGCAGTTTATATTAAGTTTTTTTAATAAATATCCGAATAAAAATATAATAAAAATTTGATATTTTTAATTTTATTTTATCAAAGGTTCTCGTTTATACCCACACAGAGCAAAGACTATGAGTATGTCTAGAAAGGGAAACTGTCTTGACAATGCCTGTGCCGAAAACTTTTTCAGCCTGTTAAAGACGGAATTACTGTATTTACAGGAGTTTACATCAGTTGAACATTTTATCTCGGAGCTTACGGACTACATAGACTGGCACAATAACAAGCGTATCAAACTTAAACTTGATGGGTTATCTCCTGTTGAGTACAGACTAATTGCCACATAACAAAATCGACCAAGATTTCTCTTAGTCGATTTGCATATTTTATTCTTTGAAACTTTGTCTAATTTTTGGGGGTCAGTTCATTGTTATTCCTCGGATATAAATTCATTTCATGACTTATTATACAACACGTCAGGAGAGGAAGTAAAATCCCAATAAGTAACTTCATCACGTGAACCGTCATAATACCGTTTATAGACCCTAATTCCTTCCTGACTGAAGCTTGTATCTGTTGAAAAATAGTAACGCTTATAATTTTTGTCGCATTCAATTTCATACTTGAATTCATTCGGATTACTGATAAGCAAAACGAATGTAATGTTATTGCTGTTTGAATATTTCTGTGCGTATGTTCCGTTGTAGCCGTATATTGTAACAGAGGTATTAGTGAATGCGTTGCTGCCTATTTCCTTGACGCCTGTTAATATTGTTGCGGAGGAAAGAGCTTTACAGTTGAAAAATGCGTCGTTGCCAATATATTCAACAGTATCAGGAATTGTAACAGATGTTATTTCAAAGTCTTCAGAGGAGTAGTAGCCGTTATTTGCAAAAGCGGAATCGGCAATGACTTTTATGCCGCCGGGAATAAATATGTCGGTATTATTTCCTGTATAAATATAAAGTATGTAATCGTTTATTGTTACAAAACCAGAATCTGCCGATTTAATAATATTTTCCTCATAAATGGAACAGGAAAACGGCATAGAACCCATTGAGGTTATGGTGTCAGGCAATGTGACTGAAGCAAGTGATGAACAGTTTGAAAAGGCGAGTGAATCTATTTCCTTGACGGTATCTGGAATATTGACCGAAGTAATTTTTTCATTGTCGGAAAATCCGTTTTTACATATTCCGGTTACTGTCAAACCGTCTAATGTGGAGGGTATGCTGATTTTTCCGCTAAGCTGTGAAGAAGCTTCATTTGCGGCAATTGAAACGGTACCGTTTTCGTTCATGATATATTTAAATCTTGGATCGTCGGCAGAGACGGTATAATTTTCTTCAGCCTGCATGTGAAAACTGAAAGCGGATGCTGCAATTATGCTTGAAATAAATACAGAAAAAATTTTTTTATATATTTTCATTTTTTTATCGTTTCCTTTCTTTCTTTTTTAAAAACGAAAAGTTTACTTAAAATATAGTTTGCAATAAAAATAATCACCTGACTTGCAAATGTCACAATAACTTTACTAAATCCAAGCCAATCGTAAAATACAAGAAAAATTGCTTCTTCTGCAAAAAAAGTTATGCCTCTTGCGCCGTAGAAGGAAACAAAAACTTTCCAAAATTCATTTTTAGATTGAGTTTCATTTTTAAACACATATTTTTTATTAGTGAAAAACGCAAAAGTGACAGCGCATACCCATGAAAAAGCTACTGCAAAAGTGCTTTCCCATGGACGCTCTCCGGGAATGGCGTAAAAGGCCAGAAGCTTTGTTATAATTGATATAAGGGTTGTAAGCGCACCGAAAAAAGCGTACATAAGCTGTTCCTCATATTTGTAATAAAGCTTTTGAAGCTTTTCAGGTAAAATACCCACGCAGGCTTTTATTATTTTGTCAAACATTTTTATTATCTCCGTTTCTGTAATACTGTGGTTTAGAACCTTTTATTTTATTTCCCTTATTTAATATAACATATTTTCACGAAAATGCCAAGAGTTACAGCAAAAATATTTAGTTAATTTTGCAATTTGTATATTGATTATTTCATTACAATATGATAATATTATGATGTGTATATAAGAATCTGTAACCAGCGCATGCGGCGGCAGATATTTAAACGTATTAACAGGAGGATATATGGATAGTTCTATTATACCAAATATTGTAATAATTATAATGCTGCTTGTTTTATCGGCGTTGTTTTCCAGCTGTGAGACGGCATTTTCCAGCGTAAATAAAATAAGATTAAAAAACTATGCTGCGAAGGGAGACAAAAGAGCTGAAAAGGCTCTTAAAATTGCAAACAAATTTGAAGACGCTCTTACCGCTATCCTTATTGGCAATAATATAGTAAATATTCTTTCCACATCTATAAGTACTGTTTTATTCACACAGATTTTAGGTCCGGGAGGAGTCGGAGCAGCTACGGTTGTTATGACTGTATTGGTTTTGGTTTTCGGTGAGATAACTCCTAAATCCTTTGCAAAAAATCATGCTGAACAGTGTGCGCTTATGTTTGCAGAGCCGCTTTCAGCGTTTATGATTGTTTTAAAACCGGTGGTTATGGTATTTAAGGTTATTCAGAAGCTATTTAAGCCTAAAACCGAGCAGCCAAGCGTTACTGAAGATGAACTGAAGTACATAATTGATGAGATTGAGGAACAGGGAGTGCTTGAAGAACAGGAAAGCGATCTTGTACGTTCAGCTTTGGAATTTGATGAGATCACAGTAGATGAAATTCTTATTCCGAGAGTTAATGTGATTGCAATTGAAAAAAATACTCCTTTTAATGAAATTAAAGAAAAATTTCTTACGGATATGTATTCCCGTCTGCCGGTGTATGAAAAAAATATCGACAATATTATAGGCGTTATAACCAATAAAAGTTTTTTTCGTCTTATGAATGAAAATAAGGAAAACATATCTGATATTATACAGGAAATAATTCATATATCTGATTTAAAGCTTATCAGTGAAGCTCTTAAAGAAATGCAGAAAAGTAAAATGCATATGGCTGTAGTTATGGATCAGTACGGCGGAACAAAGGGTATTATAACCCTTGAAGATATTATAGAAGAGCTTGTCGGAGAGATATATGATGAAAATGATGAGATTATTGCTCATTTTGTTAAAACCGGAGATAATGAATACGAGGTTTCCGGAGAACTGAGCATCAGCGACATGCTTGAAAATCTTGATATGCCTGAGGATAAAATTGAATGTTCAGGGAATTCTGTCGGCGGTTGGATCATGGAGCTTCTGGGACATGTGGCAGTCGAAAACGAAACGGTTCAGAGCGATATATTTAAAATGACCGTACTGTCCATGGAGGATCAGAAAATTTTAAAGATCCGTCTGGAAATTGTTCCTAAGGATACCGAAGAAAATATTTCAGATAAAGAATAGCCAAAAAACCGCAGATATCTGCGGTTTTTTGGTAAAATAGGGAAATTATTATGAAAGGAAATATATTAACACCCAAAGGTGGAATTTTTTGTTCTGCCTTTTAATTTATCTTGAATAAAAATTTCAGGAAGAAAGGCAGTGAACCTGAAAAAATGTTTTATTCTGATTTCTTGTTTAATTTCTTTTTGGTATGGTTATATTATATTGGATCAATATGAATGTTTAAGGTTATAAATAAGAAAAAACAGTGAAAAATACTTTATAGCTGTATGTTTATTAGTAAATTGACATTTTAAATTTAACGGAGATGTTTTTTATGATCGTTTTAAATCAGATTATTATTATGGCTTTGCTGATTACAGCGGGCGTTATTTGCTATAAGTGCGGAATCATAGGAAAAGAGGCTACGCAGTCGCTGTCATCACTGGTTTTAATGGTAGTAAATCCTATTGTTATTTTAGTTTCCTATCAGCAGCCATTTGAGAAGCGTATGCTCAAGGGACTTTTATGGTCGCTTCTGCTTGCTTTGATAAGTACTGTTATTTCAATTGTAATTTCAAAAGTATTTATACGTAAAAAAAGCGGCAGATTAGCTGTGGAGCGTTTTTCATGTATTTATTCAAACTGTGCATTTATGGGTATTCCGCTTGTCAGCGCTCTTTACGGTTCTGAAGGAGTATTTTATCTGACGGCGTTTGTAACGGTATTTAATCTTTTTGTATGGACGCACGGCGTGTTTCTGATGGAGGAAAAATTAAATAAAAAAATGATTATCCAAGCGGTAAAAACACCGGCAGTGATTGCAACCTTTCTTGGCTTTGCACTTTTTATGCTTAAAATTTCACTTCCCGACATACTTCTTAAAACCTTAACCTATCTTGAAAATCTGAATACTCCTCTTGCCATGCTGGCAGCAGGAGCGACTATTGCGCAGACAAATATTTTTAAGGCTCTGAAAAATCCCAGACTATATTATATATGTATTTTAAAGCTTATTCTTGTTCCTGCGGCGGCATGCGCAGTATTTTGCTTTTTGCCGCTGGACGATGTTGTTATCGGTACAAATATACTTGCTTCAGCATGTCCTGCCGCCGCAACAGGCACGCTTTTTGCAATCAGATATAAAAAGGATTCCCTTTATGCGGCGGAATTGTTTGCTGTAACCACGATTTTATCTATTGTCACACTTCCGTTAATTATGAATATAACTCAAAAAATATTATAATTTATAACATATTATTTTTGTTGACATTATTATCAATTTATGGTAAAATATTATATAGATAATATAAATTAAACGGAGGCTTATAATGTATTATGCCAAAAGAAAAAATCAAATAAGCAGTGAGGCTGTAATCTGCCCCGGATGCGGATGAGACAGATCATAAAAAAGCTCCGAATTCCACTGGGAAGTATCTTATTTGCAGCCTTATAAGCATAGGTCTTATAGTGATTTTTATATATTGTACATAGCTTTTTTTGTAAATTTTTACTATTAATTATTAATGGAGATAATTTTTATATAAGTGCTGCTTTAATAAAAATCCCGAATAATTAAGACGAAATCCTGACCTTGTAAAGTCAGGATTTTTTATTTTTAAGCCTTTTTCTAAGTTCTGTGAAAAAATCAGAGAGAATTTCCGAACATTCTTTCTGCATAATACCGGAAACGATTTTCGGTTTATGATTAAACGGCAGATCAAACATGTTTATGATCGACTCTACTGAACCCGATTTAGAGTCGAACGCTCCGAAAATAACCCTTTCAATACGGGAATTTATTATGGCTCCGCAGCACATTGGACATGGTTCTAAGGTTACATATATATCACAGTCTAAAAGCCGCCAGCCTCCAAGGGTTTCGGCGGCTTGTTTTATAGCTGCAATTTCTGCATGCGCCAGAGGATTTTTGTCAATTTCACGTCTGTTGTACCCTTTGCCGATAATTTTACCTGTCGATTTTTTTACCACAATCGCACCAACAGGAACTTCGTTTATTTCATACGCCTGTCTGGCAAGTTCAAGGGCAATCTGCATATATGCTTCATCTGTCATTGTTTAAATCTCTCCGTAATTTTTTTATTTTAGTTTACATTATATTTTGTATTTCGTCAAGTAAAAAAAATACGGCAGAAAAAAAGCTTCTGCCGTTTAATCTATTACGGTTGTTTCTTTAGCAGCAGACAAATAAGTTTTATGTATAAAAATACAAAAACTTGTAAATTGTAGAAAAAATATGTCCGGCAGAAACCGTAAAGACTGTAAATTATAGCCGAAAAAGTTACTATGATGTATTTTTTTGCGGATATAATATTTATAGTATACCACAATGTCAATTAAATATCAATAGTCTCTGTATAATTTTGGTAAAAATTTTTAGACTATTAATAAAAAAGGAGCGAATTGACATGAGTGCTATGACAAAATTAATCGGTTTACGAATAAGAAATTACAGGATTCAGTCAGGTCTGAATCAGGAACAGCTTGCTGAACTTGCCGGATGCCATCCTACATATATCGGTCAGATTGAACGAGGCGAGAAAAACGCTACAATAGAAAGTATTCTGAAAATAACAAAAGCTTTGAAAATTTCTTTGTCTCAGCTTTTTGAAAATATTGACGGTAACAGAGGAGATGAGAATAATTACTATCCTTTGATGTGTTATGAATTAATTTTGTCAAAAACAAAACTTGAACAAGAAGTAATTTATAAAATTATAGTGGATATTGATAAATATAAAAGCCTTTAAATACCTTGTAAACATGTATAAAATATGGTATAATTAACAATATGTTATAATAAAATTACCTTATTTGAGAGGAGTTTACAAATGGTAGAATTCAACAATGACTGGGACGAACTTTTAAAGGACGAATTCAAAAAGGAATATTATCTTCGTCTGCGTCAGTTTCTCATAAATGAATACAGAACTCAGCGTATTTTTCCGGGTATGTATGATATTTTCAATGCATTTAAATATACGTCTTATGACAATGTAAAGGCCGTTATTATCGGTCAGGACCCTTATCACGGTATCGGACAGGCTCACGGTCTTTGCTTTTCAGTAAAAAAAGGAGTTGCTCCTCCGCCGTCACTGGTTAATATTTTCAAGGAAATAAAAGAAGATGTCGGTATCGACAATACCGGAAAACACGGAGAGCTTACTAAATGGGCTGAAAACGGCGTTCTTTTGCTTAATAATGTACTGACTGTACGTGAAGGCTGCGCTAACAGTCATAAGGGAATGGGCTGGGAAGAGTTTACAGACGATGTAATAAAGCTTCTTAATGAGCGTGAAAAGCCTATGGTATTCCTGCTGTGGGGTGCAAACGCAAGAGCAAAAACAAAAATTATTACGAATCCCAATCATCTTATACTTACATGTGCTCACCCCAGTCCGCTTTCGGCATATAACGGATTTTTCGGATGCAGACATTTTTCAAAAGCAAATGCGTTTTTAAAGTCTCATGGAATAGAAGAAATCGATTGGAGTATTGATTAAAAAGGAGTTCATATTATGAAAATAAAACAGATGTTTGAAAAAGGAACGGTTTTTTCCTTTGAGATCTTTCCTCCGAAAAAAACTTCTTCTATAGATACAATATACAATACCCTTGAACAGCTGAGAGACCTTAAACCTGATTTTATCAGTGTTACATTCGGTGCGGGAGGAAGCTCAAATAATAATACTACTTGTGAAATTGCACAAACTATAAAGGAAAAATACGGTATAGAATCTGCGGCACATCTTCCGTGTATTAATTATACAAAGGAAGAAATAGTAAAAATTCTGGGAGAATTTAAGAAACACGGTATTTCAAATATTCTCGCTTTAAGAGGGGATATAAATCCCGATATTCCTCCGAAAAGTGATTTTAAGTATGCAAGCGATTTGATTGCATTTATTAAACAGCATGGTGATTTTGATATTGCAGGCGCATGCTATCCGGAAGGACATATGGAAACGGATAATCTTGTAACTGACGTTTTGAATCTGAAGAAAAAGATCGAAGCCGGTGCGGAACATCTGATTTCTCAGCTTTTCTTTGATAACAGCTATTTCTATTCATTTCTGGAAAGAACGCAGATCGCCGGAATTGACGTTCCTATTGAAGCCGGAATTATGCCTGTAACCAATAAAGGACAAATCGAAAGAATGGTTTCCATGTGCGGTGCTAGTTTGCCGTCTAAATTTTCTAAAATGATCCAAAAATACGAGCATTCTCCGGAGGCTTTGCGTGACGCCGGAATTGCTTACGCAATTGACCAGATCGTGGATCTTGTTTCAAACGGCGTTGACGGTATACATCTTTATACCATGAACAATCCTTATGTTGCAAAGCGTATAAGCGAAGCTGTTGAAAGTATTATCAGGAGTTAAATTTTGATTGTTTTAAATGAAATTAACAAGGACGAAGCGTTAAGATATATGGGGCATAGAGGTGAAATTCCTCAGACGCTTAAAGAATTGGTACTCAAATGTGAAAAGCAGCTTTTGGAAGTCATACGACCTGCGTATATTTTTAAATGCTTTGATATCGAGACATCAGAAGAAGGTGTCAGGGTTTTAAACACTTCCCTGACCTTTAAGGGCAATGATATAAAAAATCATCTTGAGGGCTGTTCAAAAGCGGTTTTAATGTGCGCTACTATAGGTGCAGATGCAGACAAGCTTATAAGGCTTACTGAAATTTCGGATATTTCTGCGGCTTTTGTTATGGATTCACTGGCAAGTGCGGCTATAGAACAGGTATGTTCGGAAACGGATAAGATCATTAAGGAAACTTTTCCGTCAGATTTTTTAACTTGGCGTTTTTCACCGGGATACGGGGATTTTCCCATTGAAATACAAGGTGAATTTTTAGACGTTATGAATGCTCAAAAGCGTATAGGACTAAATGTGGGTTCGGGAAATATACTGATTCCCAGAAAATCAGTAACCGCTGTTGCCGGACTTTCTCAAACTCCTGTTCCCAAAAAACGCAGGGGATGCGTATGCTGCAATATGGCAGAGGTGTGTCAGTACAGAAAAAGAGGTGATCATTGTGGATTTTAAACAGCTTTTAAAAAATGATTTTATTATTCTTGACGGCGCTATGGGTACTATGCTTCAGTCAGCGGGTCTTGAAGCGGGCGGTATTCCGGAGCTTCTTAATATTACCGATCCGGAATTGATTGAAAATATCCATAAAAAATATATTGAAGCCGGATCGGATATAGTTTATGCAAATACATTCGGTGCGAACCGTTATAAATTAAAGAACCACAGTGTAGATGAAATAATCGGAGCAGGAATTGCAATAGCCAAAAGGGCATGTAACGGTAAGGCGTTGGCGGCTCTTGATATTGGACCTATAGGTCAGCTTTTAGAGCCTACAGGTACGCTGAAATTTGAGGAAGCCTATGATATTTTTAAGGAACAGATAATTGCCGGACATGACGCTGACGTGATCGTTTTTGAGACTATGACGGATCTTTACGAGCTTAAAGCGGCAGTATTGGCGGCAAGGGAAAATTCTGACAAACCTATCTTATGTACTATGACCTTTGAGGAAAATCAGAGAACCTTTACAGGCTGCTGTATATCATCAATGGCTCTTACGTTAAACGGTCTGGGTGTGGACGCTATGGGAATCAACTGTTCACTTGGTCCGGAACAGCTTGCCCCTCTCTGCGACGAGCTTTTAAACTGGACTGATATTCCGGTAATCTTAAAGCCTAATGCCGGACTTCCCGATCCTGCAACAAATAAGTATGACGTACTTCCCGAAGATTTTGCAAGTCAAATGAAAACAGCCGCTGAACACGGCGTAAAAATATTCGGCGGCTGCTGCGGAACAACTCCGGATTATATACGAGAACTGAAAAAGGCTTTATCCGAAACAAAGCCTGTAAAAAGGACTGCTGAAAAACGTGCGGCAATATGCTCGCCCTCTAGAACAGTTGTAATAGATCAGCCGAGAATTATAGGAGAGCGTATAAATCCTACGGGTAAAAAGTTATTTAAAGAGGCACTGCGAAATAACGACATGGGTTATATTCTCAATCAGGCTATTGAACAGACCCATGCAGGTGCAGATATATTGGACGTAAATGTAGGACTTCCGGAAATTGACGAAAAAGACATGATGGTAAGGGCAATCAAGGAATTGCAGGGTATTACAGACGTTCCGCTGCAAATTGATTCTACAATTCCCGAAGTACTTGAAGCAGCTCTTAGAGTTTATAACGGTAAGCCTATTGTCAATTCGGTAAACGGCGAAGAGAAATCTATGGAAACGGTACTGCCTCTTGTAAAAAAATACGGCGCTTCGGTAGTAGGCTTGACCCTTGACCAGAACGGTATTCCGCCAAAAGCAGAAGAAAGATTTGCAATCGCTCAGAGGATCTTAAAACGTGCACAGGAGTATGGAATTCCTAAAGAGGACGTTTATATAGACTGCCTTACTTTAACTGCTTCTGCGGAACAGGAAGCTGTCATGGAAACGCTTAAAGCGTTAAAGCGGGTAAAGGACGAACTTGGACTCAGAACAGTACTGGGCGTTTCAAATATTTCTTTCGGACTGCCCAACAGGCCTGTTATCAATCAGAATTTTCTTACAATGGCATTAACTCATGGACTTGATCTTCCCATTATAAATCCTAACGTGGACGCTATGACAGGTGCAGTAAGGGCATACAAGCTGTTGACAAATATTGATAAAAATTCAGCAGAATATATCGCCGCATATAACGATACAGGAAAACCCAAACCGGCGGCAACGGACAATTCAAAGGATATTTCATTGTCCTATGCAATTGAAAACGGCTTAAAGGAAGAAAGTGCAAAGGCTACGGCAAAAATGCTGGAAACCTGTGATTCTATGGAGATAGTAAATGAGACTCTTATTCCTGCCCTTGACAAAGCAGGAGAGCTTTTTGAAAAGGGAAAGATTTTTCTTCCTCAGCTTATTCTCACTGCCGGTGCGGCACAGGCGGCGTTCGGGGTAATTCGTGAAAAAATGATGGCTGCTAATGCATCTCCCGTAAGCAAGGGGAAGGTAGTGCTTGCAACGGTTAAGGGTGATATTCACGATATTGGAAAAAATATTGTAAAAGTACTTCTGGAAAATTACGGTTACGACGTTATTGACCTTGGCAAGGACGTTCCCTGCGAATCAGTCGTTGAAGCAGCAATTGAACACAAGGTAAAGCTTGTGGGACTTTCTGCACTTATGACTACAACGTTAAAGTCTATGGAGGATACCATAAAGCTTCTCAGGGAAAATAATGTTGACTGTAAGGTAGTAGTGGGCGGGGCGGTACTCACTCCCGAATATGCGGATCAGATAGGCGCAGATTTCTATGCCAAGGACGCTAAGGAAACAGTAGATATTGCAAAACAGATAGTAGGATAATATGAAGAAAAAAATAAATCTGTTGATTCCTGCAATGCTTGACTTTCATTTTCCGCTTCTGAAATATGCATTTTGTTCAGGAAACTACAATGCGGTAATACTTGATTACAGCGAAAATATAGCGGAGATCGGACTTCGATACTCTCATAACGATCTTTGCTATCCTGTAATACTCATTATCGGACAGATGATTACTGCGTTGAAAAGCGGTAAATACGACATGAATGAAACGGCGTTTATGATTCCTCAGGCAGGAGACGCTTGCAGAGGCTCTAATTATATATTTATGATAAGGAAAGCTATGAAGCGTGCGGGATTCGGAAATGTTCCTGTAATTTCCCTTAATTTTAAAGGTTTAGAGGACGAAAACAGACTGAAAATAAATATCGGTATGATAAGAAGAGGTCTGGCGGCAGTAATGTACGGGGATATACTAATGATCCTGCGCAATCAGATAGAGGCGTATGAGGTAATTCCCGGAGAAACTGACGCTCTTTGCGATAAGTGGACGGATATTTTAAGAGATGGAATTATAAGCGGCAAATTACTTTCCGTTAGAGCGATGAAAAGAAAATTTGCAGAAATATCCTCAGATTTTGCGAAAATAAAGCAAAAAAAGAATCGAAAACCGCTTGTGGGTATAGCAGGAGAGCTTTACGTAAAGTACTGTCATTTGGGCAATCAGAATCTTTGCAGTTTTTTGCAGGAGGAGCACTGCGGCTGTTATATCAACGGGTTTTCGTGGTACCTTTTATACTATCTTGATACTCATCTTGCAGAAAATTCAGTAATGGGTATGGCTTATAAAGCGGTTATGAATTATCTTGAAAACATTCAGAAAGAAATGATTTCTTGTATTCATAGACATGGATTTGTCTGTGCTGACGAATTCAGCAATTTTAAGGAAAAGGCGTCTGAATTTGTAAGTTTTGGCTGTAATATTGCTGACGGCTGGCTTATAGGCGGTGAAATTGTAAATATGTATAAATCAGGTATCAGAAAGATTGCTTGTGTTCAGCCATTCGGGTGTATGCCGAATCATGTATTCGGGAAAGGGATATATTCTTCCCTACAGCGGCAGTTGGACGGTATTATGATATCAAGCTTTGATTATGATTCCGGCAGCGCAGGGGTAAATGCGGATAACCGTATAAGAATGCTTATAGATTTTTAATTATATAATAAAACGGTGTACAGTTTAAACTGTACACCGTTATTTTATTTTTATGATTTTTTACCCAGATCATCTTCTGAAATAGTTTGCAGGATAAAATTGATAATTGCTAAAGAGTCCTTGGTATCGATAGATGAATCGTATACACAGTTTGCATTTTCAAGAGCTGTGTCTGACTTAAGAGGATATCCGGCATTGTTTAGCAAATATTTATTCAGAATGACAATATCAGTAGAATCAATCAGTCCGTCTTCGTTCACGTCACCGTACTTAATTTTGCTTAAGTCGCCTGTATAGCTTGGAACAGTAGCCTCCTCTGTAGACTGTTGGCTTTCTGACGATGAAACTGAGGTGGAGACTGTAGTAACAGTAGTTTCAACAGATGATGCAGTGGTTACGGCAGGAGTAGTTATAATAGGAACAGGAGGCAGTTCGATACTCTGGAAATCAATACCCAGATCGGCATATTTGCTTGTTGATTTTGTTTCCATAAAGCCGTTTGTATTCAAAGTACCGTCTGCATTTCTCCAGAGCTTATGGAAGTCGCTGCCCATAGCAGGAGCAGTAATGCTTATGAAATCGTCGTCTGTGATAGCAGCTCCCTTTGTACCGACCTTTTCACCGTTTGCAACGTTTACTTTATCTGTAACATAGTAGTATCCGCTGTTGTAATAAACTGAATTTTCAATAGTACCAACAAACTTATCGTTAGCCAGTTTCAGAGAAACTCCCGGAGCAAGAGCCTTTGTAAGTTCGTCTTGATTTATATAGCTTATAATATTTGAAAAATCACAGCCATCGTCTACACAGCGGTAAACCGAGTAATTAGGCTTTCCGTTAGCGCCTACGCTGTTGTTGTAAGCAGTGCAGTTTTTAAGGCTTTCAAGCTTTGGATTGTTGTTGTCAGTAAATCCGCAGTTTAAGTTTTCAAAAGCAAGGCAGTTTTCAACAATATGCGCACTTCCAACGCCGCTTCCGCCCAGCTTAAAGCCGTTGCCGTCACAGTCGCCGTAACCTTCGCCAAATTCTGTATAGCCGTTTCTGAATGCAATACAATTGCGCAGTGTTACAACGCCGATAGGACCGGTTTCAGACTTTGCAAATAGATCCCAGCCGTCATCGCTGTTATTGTATGCCATACAGCCGTCAAATACGTTTCCTTCGCCGCATGTAAGCTTAGCAGCAAAACCGTCCGCATTTTCCATTGATTTGTTATCACAGTTATTCTTTGATGTACAGTTAAGAATCAGATTATTTGAAGGCCATTGTGCAATAGTATTATATGCTGATTGGTAACGTGAGATCTGAAGACCTGTGTCCTGATTATCGTTGAATACCATCATTTCTATAATGTTGTTGTCGCCTGAAAGGAGCATACCGTTATCGCCTGCACCCTTTATTTCAAAGCCTTTGAAATACCAGTAGGAACCGTCAAGCACAACGCCTCTGTTTGCATCGGCAATTGCCATAGCCGAGAAATCCCATATAACTTCATCTCCGGGGTAAGCCATGATAGTTTTGAAGCTTCCGGAATTACCGCTGTTTGATTCTTCAATCATGATTGTTTTGTCAAGCTTATATGTGCCGCCCAGGAGATAAATTGTTATACTTTGTTTTTCTTTTGCCATAGATATAGCGGCATTTACGCTCATTGGATCGTCTTTTGTTCCTTTTGCGGAATCAGAACCGTTCGGTGAACAGTAAACTGCGTCGGCAGATATTACAATTTCAGAAGTTGTTTTTGTTGTAGCCTTAGTTGTTTGCTGTTTTGCCGTTGTAATTTGACTAGGCGTTGTTTCAGGGCTTTTTGTTGTTACAGCCGGAGTAGTAGTGGGAGGATCAACCTCGCCGGAAGTAAATCCGCTGCCGATTGCTATAACAGGGGAGGTATATGATTTTATTTGTGCCATAAGAGCGGTATTAACGGCATAGTCCTCATCATCAGCGGAAGTAAATTCAAAGTTAAAATCTCCGCCGCCTAAACGTCCGGCTTCAGACATAACAATTGCAGGAACATCGGCAGCTGCGTCAGCCGTATAGCTGTACATAATACTGCTGTCGGTGTCAAAGTTGTTATATCCCATACCGTCTAATGACTTAACGCTGTCGGGAACTTTATCGTTTCTTGATGAAACTTCATAAGCGTCAAAGCTTGTACTGCTTTCATTTTGAGTAATATATCCTTTAGCGCCTTCAATATAGTTTCCGTAAGACTTTATCATAGCGCCCACACCGTCGTCAAAGGTACCCGTATCGGAACCCTGTCCGCAAATCAGCATAGGATATTTGCAGTTTCTGAAATAGTTTGCTTCAACAAAAGCGTCGGCGTCTAAGACTGCGCCTACGCCGTATTTAGCGTTTCCGTCATAATAATTGTTGTAAACATGAACGGACATAGTTCTGATTCTGGGATGTCTTGAGTCAGAATGATCGAACCAGTTGTGATGATATGTAATCCAGTTTTCACCTGTTTCGGATTTCATACCGCATAGGGACATTTTTCCCGAATCCCAGAAATGGTTGTATGAAATAGTAAAATACTGAGAGTCATTTTTCAGGTCAAGAGAACCGTCGCCCTTAGCCTGATCAGCGTCACCGCCGGCTGTTCCGTAGAAAATATCATTGTTGTGAACCCAGATATTTTTGTTTGCGGTTTCAAATGCAATACCATCGTCGCCGAAAAGCATAATGCCAATGTTTCTTATTTCAACACTCTGTATTTTAAGACCTCTTATGCCGAAACCATAGCAAACAGCATCGTCTCCGATACCTTCTATTGTGATGTTTTTTACAATTCTTTTAGTATTGTTTGTTTTGAGGTTCAGGTTGTTAGTATCACTGTTTGCGCCGACAACACCGTCAGCCGTGACCTTTCCGATAATTCTGATATTCAGCGGTCTGGAATCATATCCGTCGCTGTAAGCGTCAAGAATTTCAACCAGTCCGGTACATGAAACGTAGCCGCTTGAACCTTTAACATCAAATTTCATTGTCTTTTTTGTTTCTTCAGTAAGATAAAGAACTATTGCGTCGTCTTTTAGCGTACCGTCGTCATTGTAAGCGCCGACGCCTGTACCGCCGTTTGGCGAATTTTTTGAAAATGCAAAACCGCTTCTGTCGTAGTTGCCAACGGTTATAGCGTCTGATTCAACGGCTTTTGAGGTATCCTCCTTGCCGTCTGCTGTCGGTACAACCTTCATAACATAGCTGCCCGGTTTCAATCCTACAGCGTCCGCTCTGAAATATCCTTTGTACTGTCTTATAAGCATGGAATCAAGCTGCACATAGCTTCCGCCTATGGGTTTGCAGTATACATTATAGCCGTCTGCACCGCTTACCGGAGTCCATGTAACGTAAGCAGATTCTTTCAACACGTCAGTACTTGCAGGAGCAGAAAGATATGAATCTGCCGCTGCGGAATCAATACTGATATAGGAGTAATTTCCCGTTATCAGTCCTGCTGCTGCGATAGCTGCCGCCATAAAGCAGGAAAAAAATTTTTTGAGCATCATAGGCTTCTCCGTTCCGCCGCATTTTCTGCGGCAAATAATTTTAACGAATTATCATATCGTATAAATTTATTATATATCCGATGATAAAATTTGTCAATTGTGATTATAAACATATTTGCATTATTGGTATTGTTATTTTGCACATAAAATTCTGGCGAAACTGTCAGGTTTTATTTTTTACCTACCTTTTTATCAATAAATTTAGGTTCAAGCTTGGAATAAAGAATTTTCTGTTCGCTGTAAAGACCGGCATAACCTGAGAACATGTATGCTATTGCACAAGTGATAAGACATATCGGAAGTGTTTTTACTCCGAAAAGTTCAATGCAAAGAAACAGCGCCGTAACCGGACAGTTTGTTACTCCGCAGAAAAGGCACGAAAGACCTATAGCCGCACCCAGAGAGCAGTCCAGATCCAGTAATGGAGCAATAAAGCTTCCGAAGGTTGAGCCTACAAAAAATACCGGCAGTATTTCTCCTCCTTTAAAGCCTGCGCCGAGAGTAAGAGCAGTAAATAAAAGCTTTAAAATAAATTGCTGAAAGGGCGCTCTAGTTTCAAATGCTTTTGCTATAACTTCGCTTCCTGCACCGTTATAATCATAAGTACCGCATATAAACGTTAAAATGACTACTAAAAGTCCGCCGATAAAAATACGCAGATATGGGTTTCTTATAAAATATCTGTAAATTCTTGCGGAGTTTTTCAGAACGAAGCAGAAAACAATACTGAGAAGTCCGCATAGAATTGCTATAAATGAAGCTTTTAAGTAAATCTCCCAATTAAGCGAGTCAATTTTAACGTTCATTACTGACGGCGATACACCGAAGTAAGATGAAATTTTAAATCCGATAAGAGCCGCAGCGGAACAGGGAATAATAGCGGAATAATGCATAATCCCTACGCTGATAACCTCCATGGAGAAAAATGCAGCGGCAGCAGGAGTTCCGAAAAGAGCAGAAAATCCGGAACTCATACCGCACATAGTAATAAGTCTGTGATCCTGTTCATTCAGCTTGAACCAGATACCAAGCTGAGAGCCGACACTGCCGCCTATCTGGAGAGCAGCTCCTTCACGTCCGGCAGAACCGCCGGTAAGATGCGTCAGAATCGAACCGGTAAAGATACTCAGAGTATTTTTCCAGGTCATGCCGCTTCCGTCCCTGACCGCTATCAGAACCATATTTGTGCCCTTGTCATGAGTAAGCTTCAGCAGCTTGTAAATACTTACGATAAGCAGTCCCGCAACGGGAAGCAGGAGAATAATATAGGGCTGTTCCTTTCTTATATCAGCGCATTTTTCCAGTCCTATATGAAATGCCGAAGAAATAAAGCCTACCGCCGTACCTGTAATAAGAGATAATATTATCCATTTAAAAAAGCCTCCGAACATTTGAGGAATCCATTTTTTCATGCTGTTAAAAAGCTGTAAAAAGTAATTTTTCATTTTTCTTCTCCGTTTATTATATGATCTAATTATAATGATACTGTTTTAAATAAAAAATGTCAATCTAAAACCCTAAAAAACCGGAACTGAAAAAGTTCCGGTTTTTATCTTATTGTTCAGTGACCATATCGGTAGTTACATTATAGACCACAGCGTCTCTGCTTTCGTTGTCTTGACTTGGTACATATGATATTTTAAGATTTTTCCAACTTGAAGGAATTTGTATTGAAATGTATCCTTCAGCGGTTTCTCCCGCTTTAATTGTTGTTGAAATACTTTGTATGTCAGGCAATACGTACGGCACTGCTGCTTCAGCTTCAACAGAAGAACCATAGTAAGTTTTTGCCCCATCAGCCTGAACCGTGAAATCACTCAGTGCTGATACGTTCATTTCTTCGCTGCCCTTATTGGTAATTTCAAATATAGCCGCATAACAGCTGGAACTATCCGTATTTATATCGTTGATAAATACAATCTTTGTCAGGTTTATTTCACAGTCTTTAAATGCAGTTTTAACGCCCATTTTTCCTTCGGTAATTTCAGCCGGAGTATTAGTTTCCGAAAATTTGTCATTAGGATTTACATAAGAATTTGAATCATCGTATAAGATTATTTTGCTGTCGGAAGAGCCGGCGTTTTTGTCAGCGCAGCCGTATAGTGAAACTGAAAGTGACAGTACTGATAATGTCAGAATTATATTTCTTAACTTTTTCATATTATTTCTCCATGGTTTTTGTTTTTATTATAGCATTATTTTTCACTTTTTTCAAGTATTATTGTAATTTTTATAAAATTATTCATATCTGAGAGCATCAATCGGATCAAGATTCGCAGCCTTAACGGATGGTATCAGACCGAAAACGATTCCCACAGCCATAGAAAAGATTACTGAAACAGCAATGGAAATGCCGCTTATTGCAACCGGAACGTCTGCAAATTTTGATATCAGCTGAGCCAGAATAATTCCCGCTGCTATTCCGATAAGTCCGCCTATGCTTGTCAATACGGCGGCTTCTGTAAGAAACTGTCCCAGTATAACTTTTTTTCTGGCGCCAAGAGCCTTTTTGAGTCCGATCTCTCTTGTACGCTCTGTAACGGATACGAGCATTATATTCATAACACCTATACCGCCTACCAGCAGAGAAATACCTGCAATACAGATAACCAGCGTATTTGTGGAATCACTGAGTTTTTGTAAGGACTTTGCTCTTTCAAGCTGGTCTTCGCTTTTGTATTTTATACCGCTGTCCTCGGATACTGAAAGCATATCGTTTAAAATATCTGTGGCTTCTTTACCGGCTTTGGTCATGCTGTCCGTATCAGCGGCCTGAACAATACAGTTCTGAGGCTCGTCATATTTAAAAATTACAGGCCATGTATTAATTGGTATAAAAACCTGTCCGCTGGAGGTTTCCTGATTGTAAAGCTGGTAATCCTCGTAATTGTTGATAACCGGTTCAAACTTACTGCTTTGCACAGCGACGCCGATGATAATAAACGGTTCTCCGCTTATATCAATTATTTTTCCTACCGGATCAACGCTGCCGAACAGACTCGTAGCGGCAGTGGTATCAATCACGGCTGTTTTATGATTTCCCGTAAATTCTCTTTTACCGAATCCCTTACCGGATTTTATTCTGTATCCTGCGGTATTGAAATAATCCTCGTCAATACCCAGAACGCTTCCGCCGTTAAGAGCGGTATTCATATAGTAAAGGGAATCTACGTAAGTCCGCTGACGATAAAGTGAAACAGATTCTATATTTTTAGAATCTTCCAGTTGTTTTTTTATTTCATCGGAAATAACGGGAACTCCTTCCGGAACGCTTTCATATTGCAGATCCATTTCCCCTTCGCCCTTATAAAGCGCAACTTTTACGGTGTTGTTTCCCGCACCGATAAGATTGTTTTTTATCTGTTCGTTAGTACCCTTTATAGTTGATACGATTGCTATAATTGCAGCTATACCGATAATAATACCCAGCATGGTAAGAAACGAACGCACCTTATGCGAGAGGATTCCTTTAAATGATAAAATTATATTTTCAAACATACAGCGTATCTCCTTACCATAAAACTTCGTCGCTATCTTTTGTTTTTATTCCCTCTTTGATGTTTTTACCGTAAGGGAAGCAGATTTTGTCGCTTTCACTTAATCCGGATTTTATTTCTATTTGACTGCCGTATATTATTCTTCCCGTTTTTACATACTGTTTTTTCAGCCGATTATTTTCATCAGCTTTCATAACATAATAGTTTCCGTCCTCTTCGCGTACGTAAACCTTGGGTATAAACATTCCGGACTCTTCGCTTTGCGCCGGAATTGTAATGCTTATTCCCATATCTGTGGACATTGAAGTGTCATCGGTTATTTCAGCAGTAAATTCATAGGTACTGCTGTTTGGATTTTCATTCCAGTTCTGGGAACTGTATGAAACCGGCGTCATGTTGATTTCCGTAACCTCTGCCTGTGCCGATTCACCTGTTTCCCATGACATAACATTGATAAAAGAACCAACAGCAACTTTGTCAAGATTCATTTCGCCTACATAGCCTGTAACGCTGAGACCGCTTTGTCCTTCAACCACTATAAAAGGCGTGCCTGCTTCAAGATTATCAAGATCGCCTACAGACGAAACATGACCGTCCATTGTACTTATTATGCTTCCGCTTTCTTTTTGTGCTTGGGCTGTTTTGAAAGCCAGTTCCGCAGACTTTTTTTCCAGTTCAAGGGATTTTATTTCCGATTCCTTTTCAGTGATCATTTTGGCAATCTCTGCCCTTGAATACGCATAATCGTCAGAATTAGGGTCTATATGAAATCCTGTATACACGGAATCTTCATAATTATCATAATAGATATCTTCAGCCGCCTCTTCTGCCAGCACTTTAAAGCTGCCGTAAATTTTAGCGTTGAATTCAAGGGAGATACCTCCGTCGTTGTTTAAGGTAACGCTTTCGCCTACGCACCAATCTTCTGTGGGTGTTTCTTTTATATATCCGCCGAAAACTGTCCATTGGTAAATAGCCGTATTTGAATCATCGTAAACTCTGAATACGCTGTAGGTCTGATTCTGCATCATTGTCTGTAAATACGCTTTTTTTACCACTGTTTCAGCGGAGCAGATAAAGACGAGAGGATTTTGTGCACTGCCGTCGCCTGTTACCGCCATAGATGAGTTTTCCACAGTAGCAAGCCTGTTGACGGACGGCTTTTCGGGAATTACAGGTTCCGGAGGATCTGTAGGCTCAGGTTCTGTCGGCATTAATTCGGAGGGTTTCAGATTTTTAAGTTTTGTAAGTTCTTTTTTGGCGGTTTTTATATTTACTTCAGCCATTGATACTGCGTTTTCTTTTTGTGCGGCGTCAAGCTCAAGGGCAGTCATGTCATATTTCATAAGGGGATCGCCTTTTTTGACTGTATCGCCTTCCTTAACGAGTACTTCGTCAACAAGCTTTTGATTGTCAAGCATAACCTTCTGAACGTTTCCGGAGGTGATCACGCCGGAAAGCTCCAGTTGGTCGCCCCAGTAGGAATCAGTCATTAATGAAACCGGAGTAACCTTGGCTACGGCTTTTTTCGACTTTCTTGATTCGTTTATTTTATATGCGCCGAAGGTTCCGCCGAGTATAACTGCAGCGCATACGGCGGCTATAATTATTTTTTTCACAGAGAATCACCTCCGGACGATTCGGATAGTTCGCCGTCACGGATATACATGATCCGCTTGGCATGTTCGGCAATTTCCTTTTCGTGTGTTATCATCACTATTGTAACGCCTTCGCTGTTTAAATTCTCAAAGATTTCCATTACCTGTTCGCCGGATTTTGTATCCAGAGCTCCTGTAGGTTCATCTGCAAGGAGAAGAGCGGGGGAATTGACCATTGCCCTTGCGATTGCAACACGCTGTTTTTGTCCGCCGGAAAGCTGAGTGGGCTTAAAATTCATTCTTTCTTCCAGTCCGACTTTTACCAACGCTTCTTTTGCCATTTCACGTCTTTCCTTTTTGGGAACTCCGGCATATAGCAGAGGAAGCTCCACATTTTCCACTGCTGATTGTCTGGGCAGCAGATTAAAATTCTGAAAAACGAATCCGATTTTTTTGTTTCTTATTTCAGAAAGCTCCTTATCTTTGCAGACTGAAATATCGCTGCCGTCAAATATAAAATTGCCGGAGGTCTGTCTGTCAAGGCAGCCGATTATGTTCATAAGCGTAGACTTGCCCGAGCCGGAGGGACCCATAATAGCAAGGTATTCTCCGCTGTCAACAGAAAGGTTTACATTTTTCAGTACCGGTACAGCTTCTTTTCCCTGAATATAATCCTTGCAGATTTCCTTTAAATCAATTACCATAAAAGAAACCTCCTATTCAGCCGGAACAATACCGGCGTCGTCGAGATCTTCGGATTCAGGAAGAAGTTCACCGTTTTCTCCGTCAATAATGTCTTCAGAATTTTCGTTATCATCTATTTGAGGAACAATATCGCCGTTTTCATCTAAAAATCCGCCGTCTTCACCGTCTATACTGTCTGAACCGTCAATATTTTCATCTGGATTTTCATCGTCCGGGGTTATTTCATCAGGATCGGTGGTAGTCGGCATACCTTCCTCATAATCTTCGGCAGGATAAGCGATGCTGTCGTCGTCAGTAAGACCGGAAACTATTTGGCAGTCTCCGTAATTTTCGTCTTTTTCTCCGATTTCAACGTATTTTTTCTCAAGCCTGTCCTTTTTTCCGGCAGCCCAGACAAAGGTTTTACCGTCGTCGTCTGTGACGATATAATCCTCATAAATCCATACTCCTGTTTTTTCTTCCATACCGGATTGTCCGTAGTCAGGTTCAATAATAACATGCTGACCCAGCATAAGACCTTCATTGCTGTCCAGCGATACGTAAAACGGATATTTTGAAGATGTGCTCATTTCGTCTGAATCTCCGCTGTACATTACTCCGCTGTTGTCCTGAATAGGTTCTGAGCCTATTTCAGTGACTGTTCCGTTCCATGTTACCGTTTCATCTGTCCTTGAACGTATGATCATGGGCATATCGGCACTTATCGCCATCATATTCTGTTCGTTGACAGTTCCCTTTACTCTGAAATCACCGCTTGCAATAATAGTCATTACAACGTCTGCATCGGTATTTTCTCCGTACATATCTTCCGGATTGCTGTTACCGGAATTCGGGGAATTTACTTTTTTTACTGTTCCTGACATTTCTGACTTTACAGTAGAATTTTTTATTGAATTTTTCAGTTTTTCAAGCTCTGAATTTTTAACTTTTTTATCGTATTCTGCTTTTGAAATGTCGGTTTTCAGAGTTTGGATCTGAGCGGAATATGAAAATTTATCGTCGCTTGAGGCGTTTTTTTTGTCGCTTTCAAGCTGCGTGATCTGTTTTTGCATAGAATCTATATCGTTATTGAATTTTTCAATTTCAAGCTCGCCCTGTTCCAATTCCAGTTCCATAGCTTCAACGTCATAGGTAAAAAGCTCTGTACCTTCTGAAACCTCGTCGCCTTCCTTAACAAGTATTTCTTTTATTGTTTTGGAGGTATCGTATTTAACATCAAGGCTTTTCTGCGATTCGATTACGCCTGAAAAGCAGTCCCCGCCTAATGAGATCATATTTACTGTGTTTATATCTGCAACGGGACTTACAAAAACCTTTTCTCCTGATTGGTTATCAGAGCTTAATTTCCAAATTGCAATTCCCGATACTGCAACGGCAACTGCTGCCGCTGCCGACACGGCGGCAATTATAATTTTCTTTTTTTTATTCATTTAAATGCTCCCTTTTTGTCTTTATGTAATGACTGTATTATACACAATAGTACGATAAAAGTCAATAATAATAATGATATGTTTCTGTTTTGTAATATTATCAGCATTAAACTTTGTCGTATTCATGTAAATTTATAGTCTGTCTATAGCATAAAAGCAGACACCGAAAGTGTCTGCTTTGACATTACTGATTAAATTTTTCTTTAAGTTTATCAAAAAAGGATTTTCTTTTTTCATAATGATTTTCTGTTTCGCTTTCAGACATAGATGCTTCATATTCACGCAGAAGATCCTTTTGCTTTTTGTTAAGATTTTTTGGAACTTCAATATTGACCTTGACGTACTGATCGCCTCTGTCGCTTCGTCTGAGTTTTTTAACGCCTTTTCCTCTTAGACGGAATACAGTGCCTGTTTGTGTTCCCTCGGCTATATTGTATTTAACATTTCCGTCAATAGTAGGTACGGTAATCTCGTCGCCCAGAACTGCCTGAGTATAAGTAATAGGGATTTCGCAGTGAATATCGGAACCGTTTCTGACAAAAAGCGGATGCGGTCTTACAGAAACCACAACATTCAGGTCGCCGGACGGGCCGCCGTTCAAACCGTTGTCGCCCTGTCCTCCGACTCTCAAAATCTGACCGTCGTCTATACCTGCCGGAATATCCACATTTATAGTTTTTGAAACTCTTACCCTTGCAGTACCGCCGCACTTTTTGCACGGATTTGAAATGATCGTTCCTTTTCCTCCGCAGCGTGAGCATGTTTTTGAAGAGGAGATCATACCGAATGGAGTTCTCTGAGTGACTTTAACAGTACCTGAACCGTTACAATCCGGACATGTTTGCGGAGAAGAACCTGCCGCAGCGCCTGTACCGTTGCACTCGCTGCACTTTTCCATTTTATTTATTTTAACGTCATGTTTTTTGCCTTCACAGGCTTCCATGAAGCTTATATTTATGTTGGCGTTGATATCCTGACCTCTTCTGGGAGCGTTGGCATTGGAGCGTGCCGAAGATCTCATACCGCCTCCTCCGCCGAAAATACCGCTGAACAGGTCTTCAAAAATATCTCCTCCGCCGAAACCGCCTCCGTTGAAGCCTCCGGAAAATCCTCCGCTGCCGAAGTTGGGGTCAACTCCCGCATGACCGAACTGATCGTATCTCTGACGTTTTTCCGGATCGGAAAGTACTTCATAAGCTTTGTTTAATTCCTTGAATTTTTCTTCGCATTCTTTATCGTTAGGGTGAAGGTCAGGGTGATATTTTCTTGCCATTTTCTTAAAGGCTTTCTTTATTTCGTCATCAGACGCACCTTTCTGAACCCCCAGCACCTCATAATAATCTCTTTCATCAGCCATAACTGACCGCACCTCTTTCTGTCTGTGCTTTTATACTATTTTACAATCGAGTATAAACAGCTTTCGGGCGGACAAATTTATCCGCCCTCACAGCTAGTATTTTTTAAGCTTCTGTGTAGTCAGCGTCTACAACGCCGTCGTCATTTGACGCATTTCCTGCCGCACCTGCTGCTTCTGCTGCCGCCTGCTGTGCAGCTGCCTGTTCTTCAGGACTTGCATTCTGGTAAACCTTAGTTGCCAGTTCGCCGAATACCTTCTGAAGTTCATCATGCTTAGCCTTGATATCTGCAATGTCATTGCCTTTTAAAGCTTCTTTAAGTTCATTGCACTTAGCTTCGATAGGAGCTTTATCTTCAGCAGTTACCTTGTCGCCGAAATCGTTAAGAGCCTTTTCGCACTGGAATACAAAGTTTTCAGCATTGTTCTTTGTATCAACTTCTTCTCTTCTCTTTTTGTCTTCTTCGGCAAACATTTCAGCGTCCTTGACAGCCTTGTCAATGTCTTCCTTGGACATATTTGTTGAAGAAGTAATAGTAATGTTCTGTTCCTTGCCTGTACCCTTATCCTTAGCGGAAACATGAACGATACCGTTTGCGTCTATATCGAAAGTAACTTCGATCTGAGGGATTCCTCTAGGAGCAGGAGCAATACCGTCAAGACGGAATGTACCGAGCTGCTTGTTATCCTTTGCAAATTCACGTTCACCCTGAAGTACGTTGATATCAACAGCTGTCTGATTGTCAGCGTAAGTGGAGAATACCTGAGTCTGCTTTGTAGGAATAGTAGTATTTCTCTGGATCATAGGAGTGCTTACTCCGCCTGCTGTTTCAATACCGAGTGTAAGAGGAGTAACGTCCAGAAGGAGCAAACCTTCCTTAACGTCACCGCCGAGTACGCCGCCCTGATATGCAGCACCCAAAGCTACGCATTCGTCAGGATTGATACCCTTGAACGGATCTTTGTTCATAAAGCTCTTTACAGCTTCCTGAACAGCTGGAATTCTTGAAGAACCGCCTACCATAAGAACCTTGTGCAGGTCGCTTGCTGAAAGACCGCTGTCTGAGAGAGCCTGCTTTACAGGACCCATTGTGGACTGTACGAGATCTGATGTAAGCTCATTGAACTTAGCCTGAGTGAGAGTAAGGTCAAGGTGCTTAGGACCTGTAGCGTCTGCTGTGATAAACGGAAGATTGATCTGTGAAGTCGGAGTTGAAGAAAGTTCGATTTTGGATTTTTCTGCCGCTTCCTTAAGTCTCTGCATAGCCATTTTATCTGTTGAAAGGTCGATGCCTTCGGATTTTTTGAATTCGGCAATCATCCAGTCGATAATTCTCTGGTCGAAGTCATCGCCGCCTAAGTGGTTGTTACCGGCTGTTGCAAGAACTTCTGTAACGCCGTCGCCCATTTCGATGATCGAAACGTCGAATGTACCGCCGCCTAAGTCGTAAACCATGATCTTCTGGTCTTCTTCCTTGTCAACACCGTAAGATAGTGCAGCTGCCGTAGGTTCGTTGATAATTCTCTTTACATTAAGACCTGCAATTTGACCGGCGTCTTTAGTTGCCTGTCTCTGAGCGTCTGTAAAGTAAGCAGGAACTGTAATAACAGCTTCTGTTACTGTTTCTCCAAGATACGCTTCTGCATCTGATTTAAGCTTTTGCAGGATCATTGCTGAAATTTCCTGAGGAGTATATGATTTACCGTCAATATCTACTTTGTAGTCAGAACCCATATGACGCTTGATTGAAATAACTGTCTTTTCAGGATTTGTAACTGCCTGACGCTTAGCTACCTGACCTACAAGTCTTTCACCGTTTTTAGAAAAAGCAACAACTGAAGGAGTTGTTCTTGCGCCTTCGGAGTTAGGGATTACAACGGCGCTGCCGCCTTCCATAACTGCTACGCATGAATTTGTTGTACCTAAGTCAATACCAATGATTTTTCCCATGATAAATCTTCCTTTCTCATATATACCGTTTAAAATTATGTGATATCGTTAAAATTAATTTGCCACCGCTACAACTGCATGGCGGATCACTCTGTCGTTAAACATATAACCTTTTTGGAAAACTTCACAAATTGTGTTTTCACCGAAGTTTTCGTCTTCCGTCTTCTTTATTGCGTTATGAAGATTCGGATCAAATTCATTGCCCAACGCCTCCATTTCAGTAACTCCTATTTTTTTCAGCACATCAATGAAATTGGTGTAGATCATCTGCATACCGCTTTTATAGGATTCGTCAGTGCATTCCGCCTCAATTGCTCTTTCAAAGCTGTCAATTACCGGAAGAATCTCCGCAATGCATCTGCAAGTTGCGTCGCCGTAGGCTTCCATTTTTTCCTTTGTTGTACGCTTGCGGTAATTATCATATTCCGCATAGAGTCTCAGATATTTGTCGTTTGCTTCGGCAAGCTGAGAAGTAAGCTCGTCGATTTTTTCCTGTAATTCACCGGAACCGTCTTCGCTTATTTCAACATCTATGTCCATATTTTTATTGGGAGCTTCGGTCGTTTCTGTAGGTTCTTTTATTTTTTCTTCATCACTCATTGTCATTGTCCTTTCTGTCTGTAGCTTCATCATCTTCGGAAATCAGATCCGAAATTTTATTTGTAAAGTATTCTATATAAGGAATTATTTTTGCGTAATCAAGTCTTACAGGACCTATTATACCCAGTGAACCGGCTGTTTTATCACCTTTTTGATAATTTGAAACTATCATGCTGGAATTTCCGATCACGAATCCGTCATTTTCCTCGCTGAACATTACATGAATACCGCTGAACGAATCGTCCAGAAATCCTTCGATTTCGGATTTGCGGTCCATGAATTTTACTATATCCATTTTGTCCAGTTCATCGCAAGAGAGAAGATTTTTTTCACCTTTTACTGTCAGTTCCTTATTTCTCAGGTCTTTTGAAAGTTCATAAATTCCCTGAACCAAAGGAGAAAGGGTAAACATATATGTTCCCAGAGCTTCGACCAGACTGTTAAGCATTTCATCTGACAGCTCAGATATGGATATTCCCTGAAGATTTTCTTCGATATAATTTGTAAAAAATTCAAGCTGTTCGTTTGTGAGGTCAAATTCGAGCCTGCACGCCTTGTTTTTTATACTTCCGTTTGAAGTAATGAGAAGTATCACATAAAGCCGTTTGCCTGTAGGGATAACTTCAACTTTTGAAATTACCGAAAATTTCGGAGCGGCGTTTGAAGCGACCACCGCACACTGCGTAAGCTCTGCAAGAGCAGTAGCGGCGCTTTGTATTACGAGTTCTTCGGTAACTGCGCCTTGATCCTCCAGCATTTTGTCAAGGCGTTTTACTTCGTCATCCGGAAGAGTCTGAGTTTTCATTATTTTGTCAATGTAAAGCCTGTATCCGCTGAACGTCGGAACGCGTCCCGCAGAGGTATGCGGCTGTTCAAGGTATCCCAGCTGTTCAAGCATTGCCATATCGTTTCTTACCGTTGCGGCGGAAACGTTTATTTCAGGCAGAGAAGCTATTGCTTTAGAACCTACCGGTTCGCCGGTCATTATATATTCATCTATGACAGCTGCAAGAATTTTTAATTTTCTGTCATTCACAGTCCGGCGCCTCCTTTGTTCTGCTGGCAGTTCCTGATTTTGAGTGTTAGCACTCATCCTCTTGGAGTGCTAAATATAATTTAACACTATTATGCTCAATTGTCAAGGGGTTTATGCATTTTCATCACAATGCACAAAAATCGGCTGTAAAAGCCAACCTGAAATGTGGAATTTTTGCCTGAATCAAATAACTGCACCAATATTACTCGAGTGTGAATTTTAGATGTAACATTTTACTTTTTTTCAAAAATGTAAGGGAGGTAAAATTCTTGCTTCGCCGGAATTGAGAGTTTCCTCAGTGCCGTCGTCATAGCGGACGATTAGTCCGGCATTATCGCTTATACCGATTGCAAGGGCGGTTTTTTCACTGCCGAGCTTGGAAACTGACACTCTTTGTCCTATAATAAATGAGCGTTTTCGGTAATTTTCCAGAAAGGAAGTATCTGAAAGATTTTTTGTCAGTATATCTATATTTTTCAGTATTTCAGCAATAATTTCAGCTCTTGACGGAGCTTTTCCGGTTTCGTCTTCAATTGATGTAGCAACATTCATAAGTTCTTCCGGAAAAATATTTTTAATGGATTTTACATTGATTCCGATTCCTACTACTGCATATTCCGGCTGTCCGGTTTCAAAGTTTACCGAAGCTTCGGTTAAAATACCGCAGATTTTTTTACCGTTTAAAAACAGGTCGTTTACCCATTTGATTTTTACGTCTGTGCCGCACACCTTGTCGATTGCCTGTGCCGCAGCGACTGCCGCACAGGAGGTTATCAGCTGACAGGTTTCCATATCGGTTTCAGGGCGTAGAATAATACTGAGATAAATACTTGTTCCATGAGGAGAACAAAAACTTCTTCCCATCCTTCCTTTACCGGCAGTCTGACAGTCTGCAATTACTGCTGTTGCATTTTTTGCTCCTTTTCTTGCTAGATCCTTTGCGTAGTTGTTTGTAGAATCTGTTTCATCAAGTACGATTATTTCTCTGTCATCAGTTTTATCCAGAAAGCTTTTTATAATTTCACGGTTTAAAATATCTCCGGTGCTTTTTAAAATGTAGCCCTTGTTGTTGATTGCCTGTATATCAAAGCCTTCTTCCTGAAGCTGTTTAACCGCTTTCCATACCGAATTTCTTCCTACACCCAGTTTTTGCGCAAGTGTTTCTCCGGAAATATAATCGTCTGAATTAAGAAGCTCTTCCATTACCTTTTCTTTAGTGGACATTTCAGTCACCCTTTCTTAAGTTTATTCATATTATAAATAATAACATATAAACCCGATTTTAACAAGGGAGGAAATAAAAGTGACTGAGGATATGCTCCTTGTTCTGGCTATGTCAACCGACGCATTTTTCGCCGCACTTTCTTACAGTACCGGAAAAATAAAAATACCTGCCGTTTCCGCCTTTGTGATCAGTATTATAAGCTCGGCGGTTCTTACGGCTTCAATGCTGATATCAGCTGCTGCCGGAGCGTTTATTCCCGAAAGCTTCTGCCGTACCGCAGGGGCGGTACTTTTAGGCATAATAGGCATTACCGGCTTTTGTCAGAACGGTCTTAAATCCATTTTAAGAAAACATAAGGGAAATGGGAAGGTATCCTTTAGTTGTTTCAATATCGGATTTGTCATAAGCGTATATTTAGATGAAACCAAAGCAGACGCAGACCGTTCTAAAATATTGTCTCCCAAAGAAGCCGTGGCTCTTGCTCTGGCATTGTCAGTGGATTCCGTATCCGGCGGACTGGGTGCGGGACTTTCCGGTGCAAATATATTAAGAGTGTGTCTACTAAGCTTTATATTCGGATTAATGGCAGTAGCCGCCGGCGGAAAGCTCGGCGAAGGACTGAGCAAAAAAGGGCCAGATCTTTCCTGGGTTTCAGGTGTATTTCTTATAGTGTTGGCGGCATATAAGTTAATAGGATAAAATTGTTAAATTATAAAGGTATTAGCATAAATTATTACAAATTTAGTATAAAAGTTTTCCGTCTATTGACTATCAGGACGTATTTTGCTATAATGATATAAATGTAAGTGCAGCTGATTGCTTGCTTATAATCTTTGAATATTAAAGTGAGTTTTTCTGATGAAGAATAATGAACAGTATAAAAAAATAGTATCATTCTTTTCAAGTTTGATTTTACTTGCCGCTTTGGCGGCGGATTTTATGTATATATGGTACGAATATTACAGTGATGCGATAGTTCTTCCGTTTTACAGACGCGGAAACTGGGTGGTAATTCTTATCTATGTAATCCTTACCATGATTTTTTTCAAGGCTTACGGCGGTCTTACAATGGGATATCTGAAGCGGACGGATATGCTCTATTCACAGGCGATTTCCATGGTAGCGGTCAATATAATCACTTATTTTCAGATAAGCGCTATCGGACGTGACTTTATGAAGGTTTTTCCTATGTTTATAATGACGGCTACCGATTTAATAATTATTGCACTGTGGATAGCTGCCAACAATAAAATATACTTAAAGCTTTATCCTCCAAGGAAGCTTATAATAATATACGGCAGCCGCAATGCGGAAACGCTTACCAATAAAATGAGCAGGCGTGAAGATAAATATATGATCTGTGAATCCATTAACATTCATGAAGATATGGATAAAATAAAAAGTGAAATACTGAGATTTGACGGAGCTATTATCTGTGATATAACCGGTCAGACAAGAAACGATATTATAAAGTATTGTTTTGAAAATTCAAAGCGAATATATATTTCTCCGAAAATTTCCGATATTATTATCAGGGGAGGTACTGATATAAATCTTTTTGACTCTCCGCTGCTGCTGTGCAGAAACAGTGGACTTTCCTTTGAACAGCGTCTTTTTAAGCGTATTTTTGATATTGTGGTATCAGTAATAGGTCTGATTATTCTGTCTCCGTTTATGCTTATAATTGCAGCTGCAATAAAAATCGACGACGGCGGAAGTATAATTTACAAGCAGAAAAGACTTACCATTAACGGAAAGGAATTTTTTGTATATAAATTCAGAAGCATGATACCTAATGCCGAAAAAAACGGAGTGCCTCAGCTGGCGACCGGTTCGGATTCAAGGATCACAAGAGTAGGAAAATTTTTGAGAAAATGCAGGCTGGACGAGCTTCCGCAGCTTTTCAATATAATCAAAGGGGATATGTCCGTAGTAGGACCAAGACCGGAACGTCCGGAGCTTACTGAAAAATACGAAAGAGAAATGCCGGAATTCAAATTCCGTTTAAAAGTAAAGGCGGGACTTACAGGATATGCACAGGTAACCGGCGTTTATGATACGACTCCTTATGACAAACTGAAAATGGATCTTATGTACATTGAACGCTATTCAATGGTTATGGATCTGCGGATAATTCTTATGACCATAAAAACAATGATATCTCCCGGAGAAATGAATTCCGAGGCGGATAAAGAAAAATATTAAAGCGGTGAATTGATTTGAAGAAACTGGAGAACAACATAGAAAATCTTATTAATGCCGAACCTGCATATAATGAATCTGAATCGGAAAACGATTCCGGATTTGTAAAGAAAATGAGCAGGAAAAAGGGCGGCAATGCACTAGGCGAATTTGGAGCAAGACAGAATGAACTTAATTTTCAGCTGATTCAGACAGTATCCGATTTGAAGGAATACTGCCGTGAGCTTGAGGAGCGTCTGGAAAAAGAAACCGATGCCCGACATAAAACGGCGGCGGTTCTTTCTGCAATGAAAAAGGAACTTGATTCAGTGCGCCTGCGGTCTACGCTGAATTCCAATCAGATAGAAAAAATGGACGGCGGTCTGGGAAAATATACGGAGAAGCTGGAAAATTACGCCTTGAGTATTTCTCCCGGCGCAAGGCTTGCGGATTGTCCGAAAGGCTGCAAGGAGGCGGATATTTCCAACTGTATAGGGTATTATGAAAAAATAGAAACGGCAAGAAATTCTGTCGGACTGTCCGAAAATACCGAGCTTGAAAAATTTTTGTATAACGCATTAAGCCGTGAATTTTCCGCAATGAGCGCTTTTGACAAGGTTGTAATTGATTTTTACGGGGAAGACAGATATGCGGCTGTATTGTACGGTAATCTCAGCAGAAACTCAATTTATAAAATAAATCGTATGGAAGACAATTGCGAACCGCAGGGAAATTTCAGCATTATCTGTACCGAAAACCTTCAGATACCCAAAAAACTGGCGCTGAAATCAGCTGTAATTATTGTAACAGGCAACGAACCGTTTGAGAATATATCTGATGAAGAACTTGAAAATCTTAAGTTTCTCAACGACTGTGGGCTTCATACCTATATCACCCTGTCAGACAGTACCTATAGAAGTTTTGTTCAAAAAGGATTCCGCTGCGTATCCCTCATTTCGGCTGACAAGCTTATGAGCGGAAAAATCGTCAGAACGATTGAAAAGAGTATGGAAACGTCAGTACCGTCCGGTGCGGTTACTTTCAGTCAGTTAAATCATGTTCTTGAAGCTTCCGGAAAGAAATTTACAGACGTCTCTGAAGAAACAGCAGGCACTGAAGCCTTACTCAGATCCCGTGAATATCCTTATAACTGTTTGAGCATAATGGAAAAAACGGCGGTCAATGCAGCAGAAAATTACTACTTTTCAGGCAAAAATATAAACAGATGCCGTATAAGCGATACGCATGAAGGCATATTTGACGTCATCAACGGCTTGAATTATGTGAATCACCTTGATTACAGCCACCGCAAAAAAATATATGCCCGTGTTAAAACCATGCTGGAAACAGATGGTCTGTTTATTATCAATGGTTTTGATTCTGTAATCGGAATAAAGCTTCGTGCAATTAACGGTTGGAATGAATATCCGGTTTATGAAGCGCTCTGGACTAGAGAACAGCTTATATCAGAGCTTGAGGACAACGGTTTTAAAATTAAGTTTCTTATTCCGGCAGGAACAGGTATTTTTGACATGCTCCCGCCTAAATATAGAAAAAGTCCTGCGGAATGGATTATCGGCGTCACGGTTTAGCCGTTGCTGAAAATGGAATTATGAGGAAAATGCGATTTTTTCAGGAGGATTTAAATGAGAAAAACAAAAATTGTTTGTACGATCGGTCCGGTAACACAAAGTGAGGAAATGATAAAAAAGCTTATGGAGCATGGTATGGATGTTGCCAGATTCAACTTTTCTCACGGAAGCTACGAGTACCATAAGGATTGCATTGAAAAGGTAAGAAAAGTTGCGTCTGAACTGAATCTTCCCGTTGCTGCAATGATGGATACCAAGGGACCGGAAGTAAGACTGGGCAGATTTGTTGACGACAAGCCTGTAGAAATTAAAAACGGCGATATTTATACGCTGACTACCGAAGATTGTCTCTGTACAGATAAGGTAGGCAGTATTACGTTTAAAAAGCTGCCTGCCGATGTTTCAGTGGGCACAAGAATACTTATAAACGACGGCGTTATTGAACTTCTTGCAGAAAAAGTTACTGCTACAGAAATCGAATGCCGTGTAATTCACGGAGGCAAGCTTTCAAATAACAAAGGTATCAACGTTCCCGGAGTAAAGCTTTCTATGCCGTATCTCAGCGATGCCGATATGAACGATCTGGAATTCGCCGCAAAAATGAAGTATGATTTTATTGCCGCAAGCTTTGTCAGAACTGCCGCTGATATAAATTACCTGAGAAAATATACACAGAGTCTCGGTTGGTTTGACGTTAGAATCATAGCAAAAATCGAGAATCTTGAGGGTGTTGAAAATATAGACGAAATCCTTGAAGCTGCTGACGGTATAATGGTAGCAAGAGGAGATATGGGTGTTGAAATACCTTTTGAACAGATCCCTGCTATACAGAAAGAACTGATTCATAAGGGTTATAATGCCGGTAAACAGGTTATAACTGCAACTCAGATGCTGGAATCTATGATTTCAAATCCTCGTCCTACACGTGCCGAAATTACAGATGTGGCAAACGCTATTTATGACGGTACGAGCGCTATTATGCTTTCAGGTGAAACGGCGGCAGGCGAATATCCTATAGAAGCGGTAAGTACTATGGCTCTGATCGCAGAAACTACGGAGTATAATATTGATTATAAATCAAGGTTTCATAAAAGAGGTACTGACAGCAATCCTAATATTGCAAATGCCATATCTCACGCATGTGTTACAACTGCTCACGATTTAGACGTGAAGGCTATCATTACAGTAACCAAAGGCGGAAGCACAGCAAGACTTATTTCTAAGTATCGTCCGCTTTGTCCGATTATAAGCTGTACTACAGATGAGGTAGTATGCCGTCAGATGAATATGTCATGGGGGGTTACTCCGATTATAATCAATGAGGAAACCAGTACCGATGAGCTGTTTGAGCATGCTGTGGACGCAGCTAAGAAGTATGGCTATGTGGAACAGGGGGATAGAGTAGTTATTACTGCCGGTGTTCCTCTGGGAATTTCGGGGACAACTAATCTTATGAAGGTAGATACGGTTAAATGATTCTGGAAGCATGTTTTAAGCTTGACATGTCAGTCTACGCATGATATAATAAGTAAAATTAAATACTGCCACCGGGCAGATAGAATGCAAAAAGCATTCGTCGGCGTATCGTTAGGTCTTAGAAGATACGTTTGGCGGATGCTTATTTTTTGGAGGTTTTATACTATGAAATTCAAAAATCCTTTTATTGGTTTGACGAAATTTGAATGGTGTTTATGGACCATATCTGTGGTTGTCGTTACAGGTTCATTTGTACTGTCAGGTTCGTCTGATATATTAACGATTATAGCTTCACTAATTGGTGTTACAGCTCTTATTTTCGTTGCTAAGGGGTATGTTTTTGGACAGATTTTAACAGTAATTTTTGCGGTTTTTTACGGTATTATATCGTTTTATTTTAAGTATTACGGAGAAATGATAACATATATTTGCATGACGTCTCCTATAGCAGTTTTTTCAATAATTACATGGATCAGGCATCCTTTTCAGAAGTCTTCTGAGGTAGAAGTAAATAAACTTAGCCGAAGGCAAATATATATTTTAATTGTATCTGTTATAGCTGTTACGGTTATTTTTTATTTTATACTGAAATATCTTGGAAATGCAAATTTGCTTTTCAGTACTGTATCTGTTGCCACAAGCTTTATTGCGTCTTATCTTACTCTTTTTCGCAGTCCGTTTTACGCTATAGGCTATGCTGCGAATGATATTGTATTAATAGTTTTGTGGATTCTTGCCGCTGCTGAAAACATTTCATACTTACCAATGGTCATATGCTTTGCAATGTTTTTGGTCAATGATTTATACGGATTTGTTAATTGGAGAAGAATGAAACAAAGACAGGAAAGCACATTTATCAGTAATGTATAAAGAAAAAAGCCGGATTAAACCGGCTTATATTAGTTATTCAGCTGAATTAATAAACATTTCATAAATTTTTCTGATTGCTTCTTCAAAGTCTGATTCACCGATAGCAATGATTACATTTAACTCACTTGATCCCTGATCAATCATTTTAACGTTTATCCTAGCGTGTGCCATTGAAGCGAAAATTCTTGCGGCAGTACCACGGGTACGGATCATTCCTCGTCCCACTACTGCCAGAATAGCAATACCCTTTTCAAGTTCAATATGGTCAGGAGCAACAGCTTTTCTTATTTGTGCGATAACCTCGTCTTCCTTGCCTTCGATCTGTCCGTAAGGGAAGATAAGAGAAAGTGTATCAATACCGGACGGCATATGCTCAATTGATATACCGTTTTTTTCGAGTACTTCCAAAACCTTTCGGCAGAAACCAAGTTCACTGTTCATCATTGCTTTTTCAATATTTATAGCGGCAAAGCCTTTTTTGCCTGCAATACCGGTTATAGTGTACTTATTGAATTCGTCTTCAGAGACTTCGGAAACAATCATAGTACCCGGATCTTCCGGAACATTAGTGTTTTTGATATTTATCGGGATACCCGCCGCTCTTACAGGGAAGATAGCGTCCTCATGCAGAACGGTAGCGCCCATATATGCAAGCTCACGCAGTTCCTTGTATGTTATGACATTTATAGCCTTCGGATTTTCTACGATTCTAGGATCTGCTACAAGAAATCCTGAAACGTCAGTCCAGTTTTCATAAACGTCCGCTTTTACTGCACTTGCAATAATTGAACCGGTAACGTCGGAACCGCCTCTTGAAAATGTTCTTACAACGCCGTTTACATCAGCACCGTAAAAGCCCGGGATAACTGCTCTTTCAACATTTTTCAGTCGGTCTCTCAGCTTAGGCTGTGTTTTTTCATTGTTGAAAGAACCGTCCTCATTGAATACAATGACAGTTGCAGCGTCAATAAATTCGTATCCCAGAAGTGCGGCAATAACAATACCGTTTAAGTACTCTCCTCGGCTTGCGGCATATTCACTGCCAGCTTTAGCGGAAATATTTTTCTTTATTTCAGCAAATTCATTGTCAATTGAAAGATCGAGTCCGAGATCGCTGATAATACCGTTGTATCTTTCGGCAATTGCGCCGAACGCATTATCTATACTTTTATTTTCCATTGCAAGACTATTGCAGTTATACAGCATATCCGTTACTTTTATATCATCAGAAAAACGCTTGCCCGGTGCAGACGGTACAACATATCTGCGTTTTTCATCACTTTTTATAATATCGGCAGCCTTAGTGATCTGTTTTGCGTCAGCCAGACTGCTTCCACCGAATTTTACAACTTTAACATTCATACTGTTATTCTCCTCTTGATTTTTTACCGTAATCACATATTTAATAGTATATGGTATTTTGTAAGAAAAATCAAGTGTAATTAATTACAAAATATTGTAAGTTTATCGGTGTTCTTTTGTCGAATACGCTTGTACGTCTGTGAAAGACACTTACTTTTTTAACAAGCTTTTTTCAAAAAGCTTGGCAAAAACTTTTATATCGTATTTAGTTTAATGATATAATTTACATAAGGCTCGACAGGTTAATAAACTGAGGATTGAAGATAAAAATTTTGAAAAAAGCTTGGCAAAAATTTTTATGCCGTACTTCATTAACTTGATTTTCTTTTTAAAGACTCGCAAAGCAGCTTTTTAAAAAGCTGATAAAACTTCCTTTTCTTAACTTTCTTGTTTCGTACATTCTACGCTTTGTAAAAGCGTAGGTAAAAAACATTTGTCATTTTCTTTGATTGCCCAAAGAAAATAACGAAAAGAAATGCCCTTCTTTCTTTGTTCCATGCCCTAGGGGTAAAAGAAGCAAAGAAAGGTAACGACTGCGTAGCCCTTTTAAACTATCACGCAAGGTACTCTCCCATAACTGTACTGAGACGTTTTTGCCACTTGTGTTCTCCG